>JASFVU010000274.1:0-5011 GCA_050049665.1 Bacteroidales bacterium
TGTTGGTCTGCAAAAGGAGAAGATCCCTGCTGTTCCCATAGGAGAAGGAAATGCAGAGGCACACCTCGTAGCAGGTAAGTTAAAAGATGCAAAAGGCCCGGTAGATTCACTGACCGGTATCCATATCATGGATGTAAAAATGAAAAAAGGAAGTTCTTTCAAGTACTTTATCAACACGGAACACAATGTTCTCTTTTATGTGGTAAAAGGGAAAGTGAATGTCAATGACAGCGAAGTCAGGATGCATCAGCTTGTTGAATTTGATCACGATCATGAAAGAATCAGCGTAAGCGCCTACGAAGATTCTTTGCTTTTACTTGGTCATGCGGCTCCCCTGAATGAACCCGTAGTGGCCCGGGGTCCTTTTGTAATGAATACCATGGCCGAGATCAAACAGGCATATATCGATTATCAAAACGGGAAAATGGGAAACCCGGATTCTTTCTTTTAAAATGTATTTTCCAGGTTATTAATGATATCGTCAAGATCGTTGAACCGGTCAGGTGCATTTGTTAATTCCCGCACATGTTCTGCAGTCGAACAATAATGGTAATCCATGTCTGAAAAACTCGATTTAAACATGTGGACGATAACGGTGGGCATCGGTTTATTCACCCAAAATACCACTGTAACATTCTCCATACGTTTCTCCTTCCTGTTGATATTTTTCCTTACCTCCACGATCCGCTGCAATGTCTCGCTGAAGTCTCCGGGAATATCATTGAAACTGAAATCCCTGAAATCAATGATGACATTATTAATAAACCCTGATGCCGGCTGAGACATAATAAAGGCAGAATAGCGCATATATAATTCAAGAGAGAAAGAGCCGGTATACTTTTGCACTAGTATCTTTTCTTTCTCAAAAATCTGATATTTTATTTCCATACTCAAACGATGGCATGCCAAAACTGGCTGATAAACAGAATAAGATTACGCCTAAATATAATACAGATAAACAATTTCCCTGCAAAATCGGGACAATTTAACATGCCGGAGCCTGTATTTTTGCTTACTTCTTCTGAAACAAATCATTGTAAATACCAGGAAGGAATCGCTATATTTATGAGTTAAGAAAGCAATAACCTAATGGCAAAAGGAACCCGAATAACATACAGGACAAGACTGAGCTTCCTGTTAATCAGTATATTTCTAACCACATTTATTCTATTTGGGCAGAATGATATAGATATAAATGAGTCCGGGTATTTCGAAGTCCCCGGATTCCGGGTGTTGGTTTTTAACGATACTTACATGGAAGGACACCAGGGCGGGATCCAGATCATCCATCATGATAACCGGATCGCCGCCAATGGTGATATACGGCTGGAAAGTACTCCGGGCCAATGGCAGGCTTATGCTCAACTGGATGACAAATCGGTAAATGAAGAAACCCGGACCATTACAGTATCACTCAGCTATCCCAATAAGGAAGCCGAAACAAGAAAGTTCAATCCCATTGAATACCCCGATCTGGAATTTTCTTATCATATAATCGTAAAAGCCGAAGGAAGATCGGTCCGCATTGTGGTGGACCTTGACAAACCAATACCAAAAAAATGGGAAGGAAAGATAGGGTTTCATCTCGAGTTTTTTCCCGGTGATCTGTTCGGAAAACACTATTTTATGGACGACCGGCCCGGAATATTCCCTTTGCAGCTGAACGGACCTTTTGAAAAAACAAATGATCTGTATGATGTAAAACCACTGGCAGAAGGCATTCACCTGGTTATTGACCCGGCATCGGAAGAACAAAGGATAAGCATCAGGTCATACAACGGCACCCTGCGACTTGTGGATAGCCGTTCTCAGCATAATAACGGATGGTTCATCGTTCAGTCACTGATCCCCAAAGGAGTAAAAGAAAAAGCCGTTGAATGGCTGATCACTCCTTCCCTGACAGCAAACCGGCAGCCGGACCCGGTAATTCATATCAACCAGGCAGGTTACCTTCCGAACCTGCGGAAAACAGCATTGATAGAATGTGACAGAAACGATTCGCTGCCAAAAAAAATTACCCTGAACAAAGTATTGCCAAACGGGGAAATACAGGTTGTCATGACCGATACGGCCGATGAATGGGGAGTGTACCAAAGATACAGGTATCATCATTTCGATTTCTCACCGGCAACCGAGGAGGGCATTTATTATTTATCACTTAACGGCATTTCTTCGGAAGAGTTCATGATAGGAGAAGATATCTATGACAGAAACGTCTGGCAGCCCGTCATTGAATATTTCCTGCCCGTACAGATGTGTCATATGAGGGTGAACGACCGGTACAAAGTATGGCACGGCCTCTGCCATATGGACGATGCCCGGATGGCACCCACCGGCATTGTACATTTCGATGGTTATGTTCAGGATCCGTCCGCACCGGCAAAATTCCGGCCGGGAGAGCATGTTCCCGGACTGAATGCCGGGGGCTGGCATGATGCCGGGGACTATGACCTTCGCGTTGAATCACAGGGAGCCACCATTTATGCCCTGAGCCTCATCTATGAATTGTTTGGTCCCGGTTACGACATAACCACGATCGACCGGCAAAAGCACCTTGTCGAAATGCATGTGCCCGATGGAAAGCCTGATATCCTGCAGCAAATAGAACACGGTGCCATATCCGTTGTCAGCGGATACAGAAGTCTGGGCCGGCTGTACCGCGGTATCATCTGCAACGATCTGAGACAGTATGTATTGCTGGGCGACGGCTCCACCATGACCGATAATGTGGTTTACAACGCACACGATCCCAAAGCTGCTGATGTCCCATGGCTGGGAAAAAAGAACGATGACAGGTGGGTGTTTACGGAAATGAACCCGGACAGGGAACTCATGGTAAGCGGGCACCTGGCCGCTGCTTCGAGGGTACTCCGCGGTTACAACGATACCCTGGCTGATCAGTGCATCGGTATAGCAGAGCTTGTATGGGAGGCTAACCGGGAGGCCGGTCAGCCGGTCGAAAAGGCCGGAGCCCTGGTCGAGCTGTACCTGACAACAGGCAAACAGGAATACCTGGAGGCGTTAACGGCCATGCAGGAAGACATTTGGACAAACATTGAAAGAACGGGGTGGACAGTCTGCCGTGTATTAAAAGACATTGACGACCAGGGATTCAGAAGAGGTTTTACCATGGCGTTACAGGATTATTACAAAGCATTGCGGAATACTTCGCGGTCGAACCCGTTCGGTATGCCTTACGAACCGAAAAGATGGGGTTCTGCGTGGGGGATCCAGAAATTCGGTATTGCGCATTACTATCTTTACAGGACACTGGGGAACAACGATTCCAAGGAATACTTCCTGAATGCCCTTGATTATGTCCTGGGGATCCATCCGGGCAGGAACACGGCTTCCTTTGTATCGGGTGTCGGCACCAGGTCGGTAACCACGGCCTATGGTCCGAACCGGGACGACCGGTCGTATATTCCGGGAGGGGTTATTCCCGGCACGGCAATGATACAGCCCGATTTCCCCGAACTGAAAGAATGGCCCTACCTCTGGCTGCAAACCGAATACATGATCGGAGGTGCAGCCTCCCATTTCGTATTCCTGGTCCTGGCGGCCAGAGAGGTGTCGGGGTAAATCCTCTACCACTACCTCACCACCAGCATCTTCCTGTTCATGTCAAAGCTGCCGCGATCGTTATGTACAGTGATGCTGCATATGTATGTCCCGGCAGGTACGGGCGAACCACTGCCGTTGGTACCGTCCCAGACATACTCATATCTGCCGGACATCCTTTCCACAAAGTTCACCTCTCTGACCACCTTTCCGCTTGTATTGTATATCTTAAGCCGTGCAACGGACGGAACAGCAAGATGATAACGAATTGCAGTGGATCCGCTGAACGGGTTCGGGTAATTCGGATACAGTTCAAAGCCTTCCGGTACATATTCCACTTTCTCTGTGGCTGTAACCACATGCTCGCTGTATAACTCAATGCCGTACCCGATACCTAAGTTCCGCGTGTATTGTTTGTCAGTTGCATTGTTCCAGTGCTCATGCGTACCCAGGCTGCCCAATACCGACCCATCCTGTTCAGGATCATACTGCACAGCCCATTTGTCCGGATCTGCTGCCTGATGCAGAAAGTCATCCGCAGCTTTGAACCTTGAAAAAGGTCCGTGGTTCAAATCTTCTTCAAAAGCTTCTATTCCTTCCTCCGGGTGATCCAAATCAAATTCGTGGTACAAAAAGTCATAACAAACCGATTCAACGGCCACCGGGTCCTGTGAAAGAAACAGGGAATTGGGCCAATCATTATTAAAAGGAGCCATTCTGTATTTTATCGGCGGATGACCCCAGTTTATCGAACCCCAAATACCATCTACAAGGTAAAGTATGGTCTTGCCGCCAATATGTTCATGCCCCATAATATCCACAAAACAACGGTAGACTCCGTAAGAGAGCTGTGGTGGTTCATCCCCGGAAGGGTCTCCCGGAAATTCCTGAGGGTATGGTAAAGAATAATGCACTCTCCATGCTCCTCCGTCAAATCGTGCAATGGTTCCAAAATGGTTTTTACTGCTTAATGATATTCCTGCCCTGTGGTGTTTTTTAAAGACCGGCACATTGATCAGATAAGTCGCATCGACGTATGACTGGGGTATGTAATGTTCAAGCTTGTTATCACTGTATTTAAGCACCTGATCGGATGACTGTACCGGAGGAGTTAACCCTGCCCCGTCGCCCCAATATATTACATCGGGAAAATCAGGATATAAAATATTATAAGTAACAAAATCCATGGAACAATTCGGATCGCCAATATGAATATCTTCCTGTGCAACACCAGCCACATTGACAAGGTGATCGAGCAAAGCATGGCAAACCTGGGGCGATGTATTTACTGCACCCCCGTACCCGTAAATTCCATTCAGATTAATCTTGATCGCGATCTTTTCCCCGGCTTCATAACCAACGTCTCCACGGCCATGAGTGTTATTGTAATAACGAAATATGGCATCCCATGCGTCAGCATTGCTTGTGGTCCCTGTCAGATTTTGTATGC
>JASFVU010000006.1:0-16009 GCA_050049665.1 Bacteroidales bacterium
TATGTTACCGATAGCATCCATTATTGCTCGTTCTTTTCGATCTGATCTATCAATTTCTTAATTTCTTCCAGTTCCTCTTCAGAAGTCTTACTGTTACCTAACAATTGCATTACGAGGCTGGAAGCAGAACCGCCAAAAGCCGTGTCCAGGAACCGGTTCAATAACCCCTGGCGTGTTTCCTCTTTCTCATGAACAGTCGAGTAGAGATGACTTTTACCTTCAAGCTCTCTTGCCAGCAAACCTTTTATCGTCATGTTTTGCATAATTTTAAGCGTAGTGGTATAACCGACCTCTTTGCTTGCACTGAGCTTTTCGTGTATCTCCCTGACTGTCAGCGGCTGTTGTTCCCAAAGTATATTTAGTATTTCCAGTTCGGCGGTTGTAGGTTCAATGTTTTTTCTTTTGGCCATAGTGTATCTACGATATTTGTCGTACAAATATATACGAAACTTGTCGTACTTACAAAATAATTTCGAAAAAAATTAATCAAAGAAGGAACTGTCGGCCTGTATCACTATAAAAACTGCACTAACGAAGTGTTGAAAATGGCTGTTCTATAACTATTTGAAAATAATTTCCGTATATTTATATTAAGACAGGGATTGCATGCTAAGGCAGGTTCCTGTTACTATTGCCGGACAAGTAATTCGTTATGAAATGACTATTCAGATCATCCATACAAAAAGTACCCTCAGACCCAAGATCATTCTTTTCTCGGTCATTACTGCTTTAATTCTGTTAACCATTATACTGCTGAGCCCTGATTTAATGATGGTCATTAACTATAAGATCCTGGATCTCATTCTTATCATTACCCTGTTATCGCAATTTGTTTTTACGCTCTATTTCATCTTTTCAAAAAAGTACGAGGAACTGGGAAAAATTCTCGTCCAGGAAAGCGATCTGTCTGTAAAGATCGGCAGGGAAATCATTGTTTATCATATAAAAGACATGAAGAATCCGAGGGTATTTATAAATCAGTACAACAACAAAAAACGGATCGGCCTGTTCGGTCATAATAAATTTGAAACGGGAAACTTCCTGTTATTTCAATACAATGAAAAAACAAGACTATATGAATTGTTATTAAAAAACAAAAGGCAGACCGACAAATTCATTACCCATCTGAAAAATTATATCCCCGATAAAAACCTGGAAGTGTTTATGGATTAAATGATCATCAGTCAGTACTCAACTCATTCAAAAATTCCTCTGCACCAGCATCACCCAGAGATGCTGCTTGCTCAAGATCCTCACATGCGCTGACATTCATGTCAAGGTAGAATTTGTCAGTGCCCGGTTGAAATAATAGTCCGGCTCTTTGTCTTCAAGTTCGATGGCTTTGGAATAATCTGCCAGGGCCTGCCTGTATTGCGCTGACATAAACAGACTGTTCCCCTTGTCATAATAATTCGAGGCCCGGTCAGGTTCAAGTGCAACTTTCCTGTCAAAATCATGCAACGCCCTGCCGTACTTCCCGAGATTAAACCAGGCACTTCCCCTCACCGATCAGGCATCGGCATAAGTCGTATCGGCTTTCAGGATGATATCAAGGTCTGTAATGGCCTTTTTGTTTGTTTCCTTTCATTAGACTGACCGAAATGCAAAAGGTTTAACTTACCTGTTATTTTTTCCTGTTTCTTTCGGGGAATAATTATATTTTCGTCAGAAGTTTTGTGCCAACGGATTTTATGGATCAACAGCAAAATATAAAACAAAGAATTGTCCGGCTAAGGGAAAACCTATATGACCATAATTACCGTTATTATGTACTTTCACAGCCTGCTGTCAGCGATTTCGAATACGATCAGCTGATGCAGGAACTGATCGACCTTGAAACCGCCCATCCTGAATTTGCCGACCCGAATTCACCCTCACAACGTGTGGGGAGTGACATCAACAGGGAATTTCAGCAAGTGGAGCATGTTTATCCGATGCTTTCATTGAGCAATACCTATTCCCTTGATGAACTAAAGGATTTTGAAACGAGAAACAAGCGTCTGGTAAACGAACCGTTCGAATATGTCTGTGAATTGAAATACGACGGGGTATCCATCAGCCTGAGCTATGACAAAGGAGAACTGACAAGGGCCGTAACACGGGGTGACGGTGAAAAAGGGGATGATGTGACGGCCAATGTACGGACCATTAGAAGCGTTCCCCTGAAACTGCGCGGCAACGATTATCCTGAAACCTTTGAGATGCGGGGTGAGATCCTGCTGCCCCATGAAGGTTTCAAAAAAATGAATGAAGATAAAATTGCCCGTGGAGAACAACCATTTGCCAATCCCCGCAATGCAGCATCGGGCACATTAAAAATGCAAAACTCTTCACTGGTTGCCAGGCGGCCGCTGTACTGCCTGATCTATTCTATTACCGGAGAATCGCTACCCCATCAATTGCACTATGAAAATTTACTGAAAGCCGGAGAATGGGGGTTCAAAATTACACAGTACATCAGAAAATGCACTTCCATTGAACAAGTCCTTGATTTTGTCAATGAATGGGAAGAAAAAAGAAAAGAACTGCCTTATGATATTGACGGGATTGTTGTTAAAATCAACTCTTATGACCAGCAATCCCGTCTTGGCTACACGGCTAAGTCGCCCCGCTGGGCAACGGCTTATAAATTCAAAGCCGAACAGGTACTGACCCGTCTGAACTCGGTTGACTTTCAGGTGGGACGCACGGGAGCCATTACCCCGGTGGCTAACCTCGACCCTGTTTTGCTTGCAGGGACGACCGTAAAAAGGGCATCCCTGCACAATGCTGACCAGATCGCCCTTCTGGATATCAGGATCAGTGACCACGTTTACATCGAAAAAGGAGGAGAGATCATCCCCAAAGTGGTCGGTGTCGAGAAAAGCAAACGGGGAGAAAATTCAACGCCGCTGGAATACATCAATCAATGCCCGGAGTGCGGAACAAAACTCATTCGTGTGGAAGGGGAAGCCAAACATTATTGTCCGAATGAAAACGGATGCCCGCCCCAGATCAAAGGAAAACTGATCCACTTTGTTTCGCGCCGGGCTATGGACATAGGCCTGGCTGAAGCAACCGTCTCGCAATTATACGATCATGGCCTTGTGAAAGATGTAGCTGATTTTTATACCCTCAGGAAAGAGCAACTGATCGTCCTGGAACGATTTGCCGATAAATCTGCGGACAACCTGATCCAAAGCATTGAGGAATCCAAAAAGGTACCCTTTAACAGGGTACTGTACGCCTTGGGAATAAGATACGCAGGAGAAACGGTGGCCAAAACCCTCGCTACTGAATTTCAATCCATCGATGCTCTTCAGAATGCCTCCGTCGAACAGCTAACTTCGGTTAATGAAATTGGAGACCGGATCGCTGAGAGTGTTGTCAACTATTTCAATGACAGCAGAAACAAAGAACTTGTTTCAAAACTGAAAAAATATGGTCTTCAATTACAGTCGGCAGATCCGGTCAGCAAGGGTAATGCACTTTCCGGCAAGTCACTGATCATTTCCGGTGTTTTCAGTAAGTATTCCAGGGAAGAGATAAAAGAACTGATCGAACAACAGGGAGGAAAAAATGTCAGTTCCATCTCCTCAAAGACCGATTATCTCATTGCAGGTGAAAACATAGGCCCGAGCAAGCTTAACAAAGCAGAAAAACTGGGCATACCGGTTATATCAGAAGATGATTTTCTCAGACTGATAAACAATCCGGGGAGTTAACCATACAAATACTTTGCGGATTTAAGAGAAATATTATTGCACCAGATTGTCCCATATAGTGATTTATCAAAGGTTTTTTATAAACTTGCACCATGAAATTCATTGAAAATACCAAGGCTTATTTAGGACAACGGGCCATCACTACCTACCGGAAGAAAAACAAACGCCAGGTAAAGGCCTGTAACATAAATAACGCAAAGACGATTGGTATTCTCTTTAATGCAACACACCAGATAAGTTTTGAGATAGTAAAAGAAATGGTTAAGAATTTATCTGTCAGGAAAAACAAAATTGATGTTCTCGGATACGTCGACAGCAAAAATCTTATCGATCATTACCTTTACCGAAAGGGTTTTGAATTTTTTACGCGGAAGCAACTGAACTGGTATTATAAGCCTGTTGATGAGTTTGTTAACATATTCATAGAGAAGAAATTCGATATCCTTATCAATTTAAGCCTTGATGAACCTTACCCTATTCAATATATAGCTGCCTTATCGAAAGCTAAATTTAAAGTCGGAAAATATTCGAAAGAAAATGAATACCTTGACTTCATGATTGATATCAAAAAAGAGAAAGAGGCCTTGAAGAGCCTTAACCAGGAAATCCATAAAGAAAAAAAAGAAGCGAAACACAGAAATAAGGAAGTTGAGAAACTGGTTGATGTCAGGGCTCAAACAGAAATAGAGCTTAATTTTCTGATCACTCATCTTCTGCATTACCTTTCTTTAATTAAAAATTAGTACTATGGCGGAACGTTTTACGGGAACGGGTGTCGCTCTGGTGACACCATTTCATTCTGATAAGTCGATTGATTATCAATCTCTTGAAAACATCATTAACCATGTTATCGAAGGAGGCGTCAATTTCATTGTTGCTCTCGGTACCACGGGTGAAAGTGCGACCCTTTCGGCCGAAGAAAAAAAGCAGGTTATTGAACAGATCGTGAAATTCACAAAATCCCGTGTGCCTGTAGTTGCGGGCGTTGGCGGAAACAATACTGCTGAAGTTCTTGCCGGTATTCAATCGGCTGATTTCAACGGCATCGATGCGATCCTTTCTGTAGTACCCTATTACAACAAGCCGACGCAAAAAGGATTGTACGAGCATTTTTCAGCCATTGCCGCGGCTAGTCCGGTGCCGGTCATATTATACAATGTCCCGGGAAGGACATCTGCCAATCTGGATGCCGAAACCACTATTCACCTGGCCTCGAACCATAAAAATATTATCGCCATAAAAGAAGCATCCGGAAATTTTAAACTCATCATGAAGCTTATCCACGAAAAACCTGCCAACCTGCAGGTTTTATCGGGTGATGATGCCATCACTCTTTCTATGATCCAGCTGGGAGGATCGGGGGTGATCTCTGTTCTGGCCAATTCCCATCCCCGTCATTTTTCCGATATGGTAAAATATGCCCTTGATAAAAACTACGATAAAGCGACTAATCTTCACTACCAGTTGCTGGATTACTATGATGCTTTGTTTGAAGAAGGAAATCCGGCCGGCGTAAAAGCAGCCATGGAAATCATGGGATTGTGCAACAGGGACGTACGCCTTCCCCTGGTTTCTGCCAGCGATGCCTTATCAGATAAAATAAAGGAGATACTGAATGATCTGTAGGCAACCGTTTATATACCTGAAGAAGCTGTCAATTTTCATGCTTACCGGGAAAATACACAACGGATCCGGTTAGTTCAGGTCTTCCTGGTTTTTCCTTTATGATTTTTCCCATATTTCTTATGGGGTTTTCTCCGGTAGTTTTTCCTGCGGTTCTGCCGTTTCGCTTCCGGATTCCAGACCGGCCCTGCCCCCAGATCAGCAGGTAATGCCAGCTTTGGTATTGCAGACCCTATCAATTCTTCAATGCGATGAAGCCGAAACATATCTTCCTCATTCACCAGCGTTATAGCCACCCCTGTGCGGTCGGCCCGCGCTGTACGGCCCACCCTGTGGACATAGTCTTCTGCATCATTCGGTGTATCGTAATTGATTATCAGATTGATGTCCATGATATCGATGCCTCTGCTCAACACATCGGTGGCAACCAGGATACGTGTATTCCTGGCCTTGAACTGAGAAAGCACTTCTTCTCTCTCCTTTTGCTCAAGATCGGAGGATATGCCCTGCACGCTGCCCGAAGTTTTCTTTAAAGCACGTACAATTTCCGAAACATTCTTTTTTGTGGATGTAAATATCAGGATACTCCTGTAATCGGGTTTGTCCTTTATCAGTTGCTGGATCAACTGTACCTTCTGATTGTTGTATATGAGGTATACTGCCTGCAACACGCCTTCGGCAGGTTTTGATATGGCCGTGCTGATCTCATTCGGGTCGGTCAGGATCTTTTTTGCCAGTGCCCTTATCTTGGGTGCCATGGTAGCACTGAACATCAGGGTCTGACGCTTTTTGGGAAGATATGATATGATCTTCATGATGTCATCGTAAAAGCCAATGTCCAGCATCCGGTCGGCCTCATCAAGAACAAGGTGCCTGACCGAAGTGAAATTAACATAGCCCATGTTCAGGTGGGCGATCATCTTACCGGGCGTTGCCACAACGATATCGGCTCCCTCCTTAAGGACTTTCTTTTCCTGGTCCCATGTAGAACCGTCGCCTCCCCCGTAAATGGCGATCGAATTGATCGAAACGAAATAAGCAAAACCCCTGATCTGCTGTTCTATCTGTACAGCCAGTTCACGTGTCGGAACAAGAATCAAGGTATCCACACCTGTTTCTTGTCTTCCTTCTGATTTATTCAGTATGGGCAACAGAAAAGCAGCCGATTTTCCTGTACCAGTCTGTGCACAGGCAATGAGGTCCCGACCGGAAAGAATCTCGGGAATAGTACTTATTTGTATAGGTGTGGCTTTTTCAAAACCCATGTATGAAATAGCTTCAAGCAGTCTATCGTTCAAGCCAAATTCTTCAAACCGCATAAAATTGTTGTGTTTTTTTCATCTCTTCGATTAAATTATTTCCATTTGCGTCCTGACAGGATAGTGCAAAGCTAAATACAATAATTATATATTAAAACAGGAAGGAGCAAGTCAGAAAAGATATCTTTTTTATTACGCATTTAAACTCCTGTTCATTTATCCTTTAACAACTGAAAAACATTTTTGTTAGTACGGTCCGGAATATTCCGATCCGGATCCTATTTCTTTTTCTTTGAAAGCTCTTTCTTCTTATATGTGTCAATGATCTTCAGAAGTTCCTCCTCCCGTCTCTGCCGTTCTTCCTGAGTTGCATGAAGTTCTTCCATCTGTTGCCGCAGTTCTTCTTCCTGCTCATGCAATTTCGTTGTCTGCTGCTGTGAATCGTCATACATCGTTTCGATCTTCTTCCGCGATTCAATACCAATAATGGTTGCTGCAATATTTTCCGATAATGTTTCCAACAATTGTACAACCTTATCCTCAATAACGTTTACCGAAGCAACCTCAAATACACCGACCACATCTTCATGATATTTCAAAGGAATGAGGACAAGGCTTTTCAATTTCGCTTGTCCCAGACCTGAAACCATTACATAATCACCAGGCAGGTTGTCTACCTTCATAACACGCTTTTCAGTAAAGCAGGTTCCCGGCAAACCTTCCTGAACCAGAAATTCCCTGCTGCCTATCCGACCGGAATCGAAGCCATAATGTGCGATCAACTCAAGATATTCCTTATCATCTTCCTTTCGGTAAAGGAAAAAACCACCGTAATGGACCTCAATGTAATGTACAATACCGGCGATAATTTCCTGTGCCAGTTGTTTCTCATCATCCCTGTTCTTTCTGATAATATCCCCGATCTTTATAATTCCTTCATTGAGCCATTTTGTTTCTCTCTCCGTCTCCAGAAGTTCCATGATCTTTTTCCCTTTTTCTTCAATTTCCTTTTGCTGTTTCACCAGGTCTTCGTTCTTCTTCACCATTTCAAGATTCTGAGCCCTGGATTCCCTGTTTTTACGTACGGTGATAACAAACAAATAACCAATAGTAGTAACAAGCCCTGCCATTAACATAATAAACCAGATCTGTGCCCATACCGGCGGTATGGCCTTAAATTCTATTTTCGCAGGAGTATTATCTACATTCAGGTATTTGTCTCTCGCACGAATAGCCAATGTGTGCTTTCCACGTTTCAGGGACAGAAAATTATGATTCCTTTCGTAGTTATATTCCGACCATTCTCCGTCATCAAGTCTATAGCTAAATTGCAATTCATTCAGAGAGGAATGATTCCATGGGTCGCGTCCTTCCCAAAAGATCAGAGCGTTATTCGGATAATACACCTTTTCATCGTATTGAACAATCTTTGTCTCCGGAGGAAGCTTCTCCGGATTGATCTTATAAGCTATAAGCGGGGAATCGTCTGAACCGAATCCGGTATTAAAATAGACCCTTCTGTACCATTCAATGGAATTGCCATTAATCCATATGCTGCCATCAGCACTCTCCCTGACAGAACCATTTCCCCGGCTTATCTTAAAGAAAACAGGCAAAGCTGTTTTGAGCCAGTTCACACCGTCAAACCGGCTGACCCCCTTATCGGTAACTGCCCATACAGTGCTATCGGAAGCGACAAGGATACAGGAAACCGTATTGCTCGCAAGTCCGTCTTCAACCGTGTATTGCTTCCATTCGTCCTGATCCGTAAAGTAGATTATACCGTGGCTCCTCGTTCCTATCCATAATCCTCCGTTTACATCCTGTTCCATGCTTTCCACCTTTACGATATCATTCATCAGTTCGGTGTGCAATTCTATGGTACTCTCTCCGGTGTATTCGAATAATCCTTTATAATAACCACACAGAATATGGTTATCTTTACTTTGTCCGAGAGAATATGCTACTTCACAAATTTCAGTGCCCGGAAAAGATTTCCATGCATCCTCATTCGAAGGATCTCCCTTTGCCGGATCATACCTGTAAAGACCCCATCGGGCATCGCCACAATCTGCATTTGCTCCAAACCAGATGCTATTGTCGGATGCCTGGAACACCCCCTGGGGATGAATCCCCCAACAGAGGTCCGGAAAGATCTTAAGCTGCCAGTTTCCTTCATGATTAAAAGCCAAAGCCGCTTTCCCTTCATGACTTCCAAGTGCCCAGAGAAAACCGGAATTATCTTTGTAGATCCTGACAGGTGCATCCATAGGGAATTTCGTTGTATCCAGAACAAACCACAAGCCGGTTGATGCCTCCTGTACCACTACCCTTCCTTCTGCATTGAGAAACCATTTATTTCCTTCCCCGGTCTCACATTCAAAATTCAGGTCCCTGTATGTATTCCAGTAAGAGGTTTCATATTCTATTCTGAACACATCGGATAACAGCCCGGATATCCACAGTGCTCCATCTGTTGTACTGAGCAGCAATATCCTCGTTTGAGGTATATCGAGTTCAGGTTGTCCGTACTCATTCCAGACGCCATCTTTCAGGGTAAAGATTCTTGATAAGCCGCCAATCCAAAGAGTGCCGTCACTGGTCTCGAGAATGGAATAGTTCAGGTCATCACCGCCAAACTGATCACTTAGCTTTGTGGCGGACCAGACGGAATTATAGGGTGTGAAACTGTTTACCGCACCCACAACCGATTGCGATATATTGTAAACAGTACCATCCGAAGCCTCAAAAAGAACAGGAAGACGGCCCAAAACCATTCCGTCAGCAGTTCCGTACTGCTCAGCAGAAGCCAAAGAGCCAAAATCAGAAAAGCTGCCATTCATGCGAATGGTTGTACCGTCCTCGAGGGCGAACCACATATTTCCCTGGCTATCCTCAAGCACGTCATATACGATAAATCTATCAGCTCTCACCGGCAGATTTTCAGCATACTCTACAGATACTTCCGTAAAATAGGCTTCTGACCCTGCTATCCTTTGAGAATCAGTAAACAGGGTTATCTCCCCGTTTCTCAGTCTCAGCAATCCAAAATACAGTGCTACCCAAAGGTCTCCGTTTGAAGTCTGAACGATATTTAATATCTCCCATTCGCTTCCAAGCACATGATCGGGAGGGAAAAGAAAAACCGTGTGCCATTTGCCTTTTTCAAAGTGGCAGATCCCTTTCAGTGATACTGCATAAAGACCGCTGTTCCCGGTTAAATAAAGGCCATAGACCGGACTGGAAAGAATATCATTTTCATCATGATAGTTCCTGAAATCAAGACCATCATAAAAGTAAAGTCCTTTCCCTGTTCCAAACCAAATGGTATGATCTTCTCCTTCGATCAGAGACCGAATTCCTTTGTCGCTCAGCTCAGAAAAGGCTTTCCACCGCCAACTTTCAAAGAGAGGATTTGTTTTTTGAGGTTTATATACCTCTTTAGCTGTAGTGACAGTAGTAAAAATGAAAAGCAGCAGGTATGGCTGAATGACCCTGAGTCGTTTTCCCCATTTCATATGTTCAAAATCCTTATCTGCTTCAAAATACTAAAAAAAATCCAGGTATGGAATCTGTACATTCATGTATTTTTAAACAGAGTTGCATATTAAGCAGTACCGGCCAATATACAAAAAAACCCCCTGATAACCAGAGGGAGTTTTTTGTCTATGCTGTTTTAACTCAATTGTCAGAAGGCAAGGCCGATGGTAAGGTTAAATGAAGGCAAAGGGGAATAATCGGTACTCGAATCACTGTAATTTCCCAGGTATTCACCATCGAAACCATCATCATCATCGTAATACTGTAACTTATTCCAGGAATTGCTGAAATCGAATCCTAACATAAGGATACTATATCTGATATTTATACCGGTCGAAAATCCGACACCAACAAATCCCAAATAAAGATCCCCTTCATCGCCATAGGAATCAACCGCCGCAGATACCCAAACAGGATTGAACTTTATAAAAGCATCAAAAACCAGTTTGTCTACAGGACTATAAGATAAAACAGGACCAATTTTTGACCCAAACAGGAAAAAACTAGTTTGAGAATCATCAAAATTTTCATTTTTTAATGAATGGAAAGTGAAATTAGCGTAATCTGCATTTAGTCCAAGACGCAGACCATCGGCCATATCCAGACTGTTAAAGTAAAATAAATGACCGATTTCAAAAAGAAAACCATTTCGCTTTATATCATCCCATAAATTGTCATTATCCACCCCTCCGTATGATTTTGTTGGTTTGGAATACCCGAAACGGAAATAAAATGAGTTGTCCAGATCGCCCTGCGCAAATGTGCCGGCAGTAATGACCAGAGCTGCTAAAAAAACAAATATTCTTTTCATAATAATTGGTAATAAGGATTAGTAATCAAATTAAATAGTACTTTTCACAGTATAATAAACTTTACAGAGGCTTACGCTGCAAGGTTTACTGATCTAATAATAGTAAAAATAAAGCTGAAGGAAACACAAAACGGATACAAATAATTAACAATCTGGCTTCAAAGAGCAGCCAATTATATGGTCTCAGCCCCTACCTTTCCGTGGCAGTTCTTGAATTTTTTGCCGCTGCCGCACGGACAGGGGTCATTTCTGCCAACTTTCTTTTCTACGCGGACAGGCTGTGCCTTCTGTGGCGGAGGCTTTTGCCCTTCACCTTTTTCATAGGATGAACTGAAATCGCTTTTCCTTGCCTGGAGGTTACTCATGTCGGTCCGGCGTGGCGATTCTCCCCGTCTCACTTCATTCGGATCCTGTTCCGGCAACTGACCTTTCATAAGTATATTCACAACCTCCCTGTTGATCTTATCGATCATGGTCTTGAACAGTTCAAAGGATTCGAATTTGTAAATGAGCAGCGGGTCTTTCTGCTCATAAGTTGCTGCCTGTACCGATTGTTTCAGGTCGTCGAGTTCCCTGAGGTTTTCTTTCCAGTTCTCATCAATTGTTGCCAGGGTAAGAGATTTTTCATAAGACCTGATAAGCTCCTCACATTCCGAATTATAATTTTTCTCGAGGTTTGTAATGATGTTGTATGTTCTCATACCATCCGTAATGGGTACGAGTATATTTTCATATGCTTTAGCCTGCCTTTCATAGACAACCCGTATGATCGGCAAAGCCTTTTTACTGATACTTTCTGTCTTCCTGGAATATGCTTCCCGTACGGCTTCGTATAGCTTATCGCTTATTTCGCCTGTACTCATTTTTATATACTCCTGTTCACTGACCGGGTTATCGATAGACAGCAATCGTATGATCTCAAAATTAAACTCATCAAAACCGGTATTTGAATAATGCTGGTCAACCATGCTTTCACACACATCAAACATCATGTTCGCCACATCTACGGAAATGCGATCGCCATACAGGGCATTCCGGCGTTTTCGGTATATCACTTCACGCTGAGAATTCATTACATCGTCATATTCCAGCAGTCGCTTACGGATGCCAAAATTATTCTCTTCCACTTTTTTCTGTGCTCTCTCGATCGATCTGGTGATCATGCTATGCTGAATGACTTCCCCTTCCTTTAATCCCATCCTGTCCATTAAGCCGGCGATCCTGTCCGAACCGAACAGTCGCATAAGATCATCTTCAAGACTCACAAAGAACTGGGAAGACCCAACGTCTCCCTGTCGTCCGCTACGTCCTCTCAACTGCCTGTCAACACGCCTTGACTCATGCCTTTCGGTACCGAGAATAGCGAGTCCGCCGGCCTTTTTCACTTCAGGTGTTAATTTGATGTCGGTACCCCTGCCGGCCATGTTCGTGGCAATGGTAACCGTCCCCGCCCTGCCCGCTTCAGCGACAATATCGGCCTCTTTCTGATGCAGCTTGGCGTTGAGTACATTATGTTTTATTCCCTTCATATTGAGCATACGGCTAAGAAGCTCTGATACCTCGACCGAAGTAGTACCGACGAGCGATGGCCTGCCTTCATTTCTGAGCCGTACAATTTCGTCAATCACTGCATTGTATTTTTCACGTTTTGTCTTGTATATCAAATCCTCTCTGTCATCGCGGATAACCGGCTTATTCGTGGGAATGACCACCACATCCAATTTGTAAATATCCCAGAATTCCCCTGCTTCGGTTTCTGCTGTTCCGGTCATTCCGGAAAGCTTATGGTACATCCTGAAATAGTTCTGCAGGGTAATAGTGGCATAGGTTTGCGTAGCTGCTTCCACTTTCACATTTTCTTTTGCTTCAATGGCCTGGTGCAATCCATCCGAATAGCGGCGTCCTTCCATGATACGTCCTGTCTGTTCATCAACGATCTTGACCTTGTTGTCGATCACCACATATTCCACATCTCTTTCAAACATGGTATAGGCTTTAAGCAACTGGTTCACCGTATGGATCCTTTCCGACTTAACGGCATAGTCCTGTATCAGCTTATCTTTTTTTGTCAGCATTTCTTCCGAAGACAGATCCGACTTTTCCAGTTCTGCAACTTCCGAGCCTATATCGGGCAGGATAAAGAAGTCAGGGTCGTCAGAGGAGCTCGTTATGGTTTCGGTTCCCTTGTCGGTAAGGTCTACCGAATTCAGTTTTTCCTCAATGACAAAATACAACTCATCGGTAACCTTATGCATATTTTTGGAACTCTCCTGCATATAAAAATTTTCGGTTTTCAGCAACAGAGCCTTGTTCCCTTCTTCACTGAGAAATTTTATCAGGGCTTTGTTCTTTGGCAATCCTTTGTATGCCTGCAGCAATTTAAATCCCCCTTTTTCCTTATCGCCATCGGCGATCAGTCTTTTAGCTTCGGCAAGCATTTCCGTAACCAGCTTTCTTTGCATGGAAACAAGCTTCTCAACACGCGGCCTGTAATCTTCAAATTCCTGCTTATCACCTTTTGGCACAGGACCGGAAATGATCAGTGGTGTACGGGCATCATCGATCAGAACTGAGTCCACCTCATCGACAATGGAATAGTTGTGTTTTCTCTGAACAAGATCCTGAATGTTGATAGCCATATTATCACGCAGGTAATCGAAGCCGAATTCGTTATTCGTTCCGTATGTAATGTCGGCCTGATATGCCCTGCGTCTTTCTGTCGAATTGGGCTGGTGTTTATCAATGCAATCCACCTTCAGGCCGTGAAATTCAAAGATCGGGCCCATCCATTCCGAATCGCGCTTGGCAAGGTAATCGTTTACCGTCACAACATGTACTCCCCGGCTGGAAAGTGCATTAAGAAACACAGGTAATGTTGCCACAAGGGTTTTCCCTTCTCCCGTAGCCATCTCGGCAATTTTTCCCTGATGCAGTACCACCCCGCCAATCAACTGTACATCGTAATGTGTCATGTCCCATGTTATTTCATTTCCTCCGGCTATCCATTTGTTGTAATACCGGGCCTTCCTGTCGCTTATCATTTCCACATTGTCGCGCACCGCAGCAAGATCACGGTCAAAATCGGTCGCAGTAACTTCCAGGTAATCGTTCTCCTTGAATCTCTTTGCCGTTTCCTTAACAAGGGCAAATGCCACCGGCAATATTTCATCCAGGGCTGCTTCAAGCTTATCATCAATAGATTTTTCGATCTTATCTATCGTATCAAAAATCTCTTCCTTCCTGTTTATGTCTTCTTTCTCCTTTTCGGCCTGAATTTTCAGTTCTTCAATCTCCTTTTGCTCCGAAGAAACATACTCTCTGATGAATTCCTTAAGCTCAATCGTTTTTCCCCTCAATTCATCATTGGTAGCTTTTTCAATTTTCGCATGTTCCTTATTTATTCTGTCAACATAAGGCTTCAGTTCTTTCATATCACGCTCCGCCTTACTTCCGAAAAACCTGCCTACTATATTTAATATTGTGCTCATAATTAAAATCGAATTTGAAGTGAAACAAAATTAATGGAATTATTGTGATTGTCCAGAATAAATAAACAAATAAACAAACACATGGTATGGCCTGAAAACGGATTCTTTCCGGAAATCTTATTCATGACTTTCATTACACGTAACAGTATACTGACAGTAAAACTATTTATTATTAATATTGTTAACAAATAACAAACCGGAAGGACATGAGTATTATCCGTATCATTCTTGGTTCGGCCGCTCTTTTCTTTTCCGCCTCCGTGATGCTGGGGCAGCCCTGGATGAAGTCGGTTGATAAAGGAGAAAAAAGCACTGACGGAATATCTTTCTATGAGATCCGGAATGCCTTTAATGACTACTGGAAAAATAAAGAGGTCACCAAAGGCAAGGGGTACAAACAATTCAGACGATGGGAGTATTTTATGGAACCCCGTGTTTACCCTTCGGGTAACATTGACAACCCGGCATACCAAAAAGCGTTCTGGGAAAAGATATCGGATAATTCGACGGATAAGGCTTCTCCTATGTGGATCGGTATAGGCCCTGCCAATGCGCCTTTTACCATCAATACAACGAATAAAACGGGAAACGGAAGGATCAACTGCGTTGCTTTTCATCCCGATGATCCGGATATTATCTATGCCGGAGCGCCTTCCGGCGGTTTCTGGGTAAGCGAAAACGGAGGGAACTCCTGGAATACGACTACCGATCAGTTATCCTCGATCGGCGTATCGGATATTGTTGTGGACCATGCCGATCCGGACAATGTATACATTGCCACAGGAGACGGTGACCACATCGATACCTACGGTATAGGCATCGTGAAATCGACGAATGGCGGACAAACCTGGCAGCCTACAGCCCTGGCCACGGAGGCCACCGACTTTACCTATTTCAGGCGGATCCTGATGAATCCGGCCAACAGTAACCTGATGTTTGCCTCTTCAAACAGGGGAATATACAGGACAACAAATGGCTGGGCGGGTTATTCACTGGTAGCTGAAGGGAACTTCAGGGACATGGAATTCCATCCGGCCAATGCATCGGTCATTTATGCCACAACCTACAGTACATTCGATACGGCTGGCATCTACAGATCAACGAACGGAGGGAACAGCTTTTTCCGGATCATGAACGGCATTGATCTTTCAGGTGGATTTAACCGCATTGAGATTGCTGTTACACCCGATGAACCAAATGCCGTATTCGCTCTTTTCAGCGACAGTGAGACCGACGGCTTTTATGCACTTTATAAATCTTCGGATCAGGGAGCAAGCTGGCGAGCTGTTTATGGCCGGGGCTCAAATGACAGGAACCTTCTCGGATGGAGTTCAGACGGAAGTGATGCCGGTGGACAGGGATGGTATGATCTTTCACTTTCTGTTTCACCGTCTGATGCCGATGTGATCCTGGTGGGCGGAGTGAATCTCTGGAAAAGTACCAACGGAGGCGAAAGCTGGACCTTATCCGGATTATGGTACCGTAACCCCGGTTATAATTATGTTCATGCCGATCAGCATATGCTTACATATAGTCCATTGAACGGTAAATTGTATTGCGGGAACGACGGGGGAGTATATGTTT
>JASFVU010000275.1:0-4990 GCA_050049665.1 Bacteroidales bacterium
TGGCAATATGTTCAATGTTTACGATCGTTGAACGGTGAACACGAACAAAATTGTCTTTCGGCAATTCATCTTCCCAGAGTTTCATAGTTTTTAAAACCATATAATTAATATTTTCTTTTGAATACAATTTAGAATAATTACCTATGGAAGAGATATATACAATTGAGTTTATCTTTAAAAACTTTGAAGTCTTATTGGTAAGTTTTACATAAACAGCATCATTATATTCAAATTTTTTATCTGAAATGTCATTTTTAGCAACAGGATTTAGTAATCTGTTGATTGTTTTTCTTAAACGTTCTGGATTTACCGGTTTTAAGAGGTAATCAACAGCATTGGCTTCAAAAGCGCGAATTGCATATTCATCAAAAGCTGTAACAAAAACTACATGAATGTTATGGTCTATTTTATCAAGAATATCAAATCCACTTTCACCAATAAGCTGAATATCTAAAAATATAACTTGTGGATTTTTGTTACGAATAACCTCTAAGGCTTGCTTGCATGAATCAGCTTCATCAACTATGTCAATTTTTGAAAAGGGAATTAATAAATTTTTCAGATTGATCCTTGCTAATCGTTCATCATCAATAACAATTGTTCTTAGCTTACTCATTTCTGAAATTATTTATTTCTATTCGTGCTGTTACCCAGTTTTCTTCTTCTGCTTTAAGTGTAAAATTCACATCATCTTCAAAAAACAATTTTAACCTGTTTTTCATATTTTCTATTCCACTTCCGGTACTGTCATTAATTCCGGTTATCTGGTTTTCAGATATTGATATTCTTCCCGTATTCTTTACAATTATTGACAATGTGTTTTGACTTATTCTTATAAACAGCTTTATTATCAGTTTTTTATTATTGAATTTTGATCCGTATTTAATGGCATTCTCAATCAGAAGATGAATAACAAAAGCAGGAATTTTAATTTGACCGGCTTTTTCATCTACATCGATTTTATATTCCAGACTATCTTCAAACCTTATTTTTTGAATTTCAAAATACTTCTTTACAATTTCAATTTCCTTTTCAATGGTATTGTTTTGAATTTGTTTATCTAATACTGACCTGTAGTACTCAGAAATACAAACAATTAGTTTTTTTGCTATTTCTTTGTTTTCATCAACAAGTGCATGCATTGAGTTAAGTATATTGAATAAAAAGTGTGGATTAATTTGATAACGAAGCATTTTAAGCTGTGTGTCTTTTGCCAGTGATTCTATTTTTATTGTTTTTACTTTTTGTTTCATGTAATTTATCCGATACCGGGTAAGATAATATACTCCACCCAATAAAATAAAATATATGGTAAGATAGTAAACGGATTCTAAAATAGATTTCAGGTTAATTTCGCTGATCACTCCTTCTGGCCAGACAAATGATTTAATAAAATTTGCGATAACTAGCAGAAGAACCGGACTTGCAATTGAAAAAATAATAAAAGAAAGAACTCTAATTATTAGAAATCGTTGGTTGGCTCTCCAATTAAATACAAAAATCATGAGTATACAAATCAATTGGATAACAACAAAATCAATACTAATGTATTTCAACATATCAACAAAGCCGTCAGACTGTATTGATAACCATTGCAAAACTCTAACAATACAAACAACAATATTAAAAAGTAAAAGATTAAAAAAATACGGTTGTTTTCTGTAAATTGTTTTAATCATTGTCCCGTACTAAATAAGTGTATGGCGCTAAAATAGTTTCATACTTTGTTAAAGGTTCATTTCAAATTTAAGACTAATATTTGTCTGGGGATATGTCTCCATGCAATATTTGTTTTTTCCAACTTTTCATTTCGTAAATTATCTTATAATGAGATTGCCAGGGAGCCATCATCTGATAACTCATATGAGGTTTGTCTCGTAGTAAATATCCACCTTCTTAGAAGGTGGATATTTACTAAGTTATTTCAATTTCATTTTGCAATTGCAATCTGCATTACATAAACAGAGTGAGAGTGACAAGCGAGAGCGAGTTGATCTCACTCTGTTTCTCCTCACTCACTCTCACACTCACACTCACACTGAAACCACCACAATTATTTCCAGGCAAGAGACCTCCTTATCAGACAAGTCTGATCCAGCCAAAAAAGCTGTTTTTGAATTTGCTGCCATTATCTAAATTCTTTATAAATAACCATAACCTATTGACTTTGCATATTTTACGTGGTAACTTTCTTAAATACAATTTAAGTGTTAGCGGATAGTTTAATTTTTTGGTTTTTAATATAAAAATATAGGAAAGGAATTGAATTCAGAAACTACTTATTCGTCTTTTGAACAAGTAGTTGAATTCGCGTGGCAGAAAGATCACTAAAGGTATTATTTGTTTATCGTTATCAGCTAAATCAATGTTGAACAAAATCATTATACCATGAAAATTCAAACCCAAAAAAGATCCTGGTTTCAGAAGGATGCCGAACCGGAGCGTGAATCCCTTATTTCACGCATCAGAGAGTTGGAATACGAATGTGTTTTAATGGAACGATACCTTTCCAGCCGGGGAAAGGAAGTAGCCACGAACATACTAGAAGATCTGTCCGGCTTGTCTGTTTTCATGGATAAACTCCATTCGATCTATTCTGCCGGTGAAACTATTATTGAGGATGAGGAAATTAAGGATCAATATAATATGGCTTTAAGTATTCATAACAGGTTAAGTGTTATGACAACCCCGGCAAATGCCATCAGTATTAAATATACTGAATATACGAAAGGGTTTTTTCTTAAGCGCAACAGAGTTGTAAATTCCATTATTATAATCACGACCTTTTGTCTTGTTCTTTACATACTTTTTAAATCCCTTTTTAATTTTCACCAGGCAGTACAAAACGTACTGTTAATTATTACTGCCAGTGGATTGGGAGCAGGATTTTACACATTATCCACGGTAAGAAAGTATTTAATATCCAGAACTTATGATCCGAGGTATAATCCGACTTATCTTATCCGCTTTTTTCTGGGTATTACAGCCGGTAGTATTTTGGCTTTTATCCTAAGTGAAACCGTCCCTGATAATACCGAAGGTTTCGAGTTAACATTCGAAGGCCTTGCAGTTGTCGGAGGATTCGCTGCCGATGCTGTTTCAACCATTTTAAAGCGAATTTCCGAGATTTTAATTACCACCATCCAGGGTACACCCGGAGATTCTTCCTCCAATGAGGAAATGATAAATCAGGAAAAAAACATTATCAAACAAAAAGCCAATCTTCAGGGTATAGAGCAACTGACTCATATTAAAACGCTGGCTGTTCAGATGAAAGTTCCTCAGGAACTTGTAGACGGTATCGACGAAAGCATTCAATCCATAGAAAAATCATAAATCAAAAACCGTTATGAAAAATCCGATTCTTTGTATCTTTGTTTTTTCCCGGAATACTGGCAGTCATATTGCTTATAGAGTAACACAGGAGATGATCACCCCCATTATTATACAGGAAAAAATCATCTTTATTATTACAAGGTTACTGCAGGGATAATAATTGTCAAAACATTGGTTGAAATATGTCCCTTGCAAACAAACTATTCTCAGAGTCCGACTATCCGGAATATTTAAAACGCTGATGCGAACGAATAATTAACCAGTAAACCTCGCATACAATTCATTTCTAATTAATCATTATAATACAAACGTTATGGAAACACAAAACAAAACCTTAGCCCTTGGATGGTTACCGGATCTGCCGGATTTCAGAGATCTGACTTTTGAGAGCGATAAGCCGATTCCCAATGCAAAAGCATCGGATGATAAACGTTCGGTTGCAGAACTTTTAAAAGCCGTTGGCGGAGGAACACCCAAACCAAAGATGGCTAATCTTGATTTAAGACAATGGTTCTCTCCTATTGAAGACCAGTTGAGCATTGGCTCATGCACTGCCCATGCAGGTGTCGGATTGCTGGAGTATTTTGAAAACAGAGCTTTTGGAAAATTCACGGACGCTTCACGGTTATTCCTTTATAAGACTACCCGTAATTTAATGGGCGTAACCGGTGATACCGGTGCTTATTTGAGATCGACCATGCAGTCGATGCGCGTTTTTGGCGTCCCGCCGGAAAGATACTGGCCATATGAAATTGATACTTACGATGCGGAACCCAATTCCTTCTGTTATGCTTATGCGCAAAACTTCCAGGCTGTTAAATACTTTCGTTTAGACCCTGTCGGTACTTCCCGCCAGGCATTACTGGATCGTATTAAACTTCACATTGATAAAGGTCTGCCTTCCATGTTTGGATTTTCAGTATACAGCTCAATACGTTCATCCGGAACTACCGGTGAGATACCCTTTCCGGTAAGAGGAGAACGTCCGCAGGGTGGCCATGCGATCGTAGCACTTGGATATGATGATAAGAAAAAAATTAAAAATCCTTCCCCGGGATCTGCACCCACCGAAGGTGCATTGCTGATACGAAATTCCTGGGGACCGAATTGGGGAGATGAAGGTTATGGTTGGCTACCGTATCAATACATTCTTTCGGGACTTGCTATTGACTGGTGGTCTCTGATAGAAAATGAATGGGTGGATTCCGGCCAGTTCGGCGCTTAACGCTTCATGGCGATCCTTTAGTAATTAAAAATTAAGCCTGTTTAATTTATAAATTTCATTTATTAAACTGATTACGATTAAGTTACACTAAGTTTTCTGCAAAAACCAAGTGTAACTAAATCGGGCTAACTTGCTTTGGCACAGTTCAATCTGCGAATTTATGAATAGGGCAAGTTAGAACGAAGAATTATGAATGTGGAAAGGTGTCCATACCTGATGAGTTAATGAGGCGAAAAGAGAATCTCAAAAATCAAACTACAAATTCCGATGAACTGATGAAATGAAGCTACTGATAAGCTCATAGTTTGTTTCAGTTAATCAATTCATCAGTTTATCAGTTCACCAATTACACAGATACACGATTAAACATTTATCGGACCAGCAAACAAGTACCCGGCACCAAAGCCAACAAGCCAGGAGCTAACAACC
>JASFVU010000276.1:0-4989 GCA_050049665.1 Bacteroidales bacterium
CTCATTTCCCGGATCTCCTATATACTGATGATTAAACGGAGTGTGCTCTATTGTTTTATGAATTTCCGGGTATAGCTAACTGAATCGGATTGCAGCAGAAGAAAGTATATACCGGATCTCAGGTTTTCTATATTGATCTTTTTTCTGAATCCGGAAGCATGAAATACTATCTGACCTGTTATATTCACTATTCTGATCTCTGTTTTTTCATGTAATTTTCCTTCGTATTCAATGGTAATACTGCTGTTAGCCGGATTAGGGAACACCTTAAAAGGGTCACTTTTATCAGTCTCCTCCATACTGTTAACCTGGCAGGAATATCCCAGATCAGTTAATCCTTGCTGAACAACGGCCCCCCGTTCTTTAATAAAAGTTTTCAGAGAGGGTTGATTTTCACCAAATAATGAATGATATCCGTATTCGGTTGCCATGTCGAAGTCGGCATTCTCGAATCTGATTTCGTGTAAGAAGCTGTCGTCAAACAGATCGTCCCCTGAAGAGCCTTGTCCGTAAATATTAGAAGCTGACAGTATTATTATCCATATTGCAATGATATTTATTTTCATTTTATTCTGTTTTTGTATCATACCGGAACAGGTTTACACTATTCCGATGGATAAGTGATCAGATTTTACCGACTTAATTAACCAAGACCCCTGTTCAGAAAAGGTTAAATATTTGCATTACAGGTTATGGTATCGTAAGGATCTCATTTTCAAACCCGGCTTTTGTGAGGCCAAGTTGTTCGATACTAAAAAGGTGTGCATAATCAACATTCAACGCATGTGTCAGTAAAATTCCTGTATTATAAGGGGCAAACACTTCATGTTTACCTTCCCGTTCCCAATAGCTTTCGTCAAAACCTTTTAACATTAATATCATATCAGCACGCAGCACGGGAAATTTATTCAACTCGGTTTTCATATCCAATTCAAGGTAATACGAGGATGATCTGCTGTTTGGCGGATTGTAGGATATTATGAATGGATTCTCTTCTGTTTTAAATATTCTGAACCTTTCGATCAATATCTTTTGAGCTTCTGTCAAATGACATACTTGTTCGTGAATACTCCACTTGTTATCAATCCTTCTTGTCTTGTATAAGTTTTCAGGGATCTGGTTCAGCAGATTGTTTAAAATTACCGGTGTTCGTTCCAGACAATCAATAATATAAGTAACTTCTTTCATTCTTTAATTTTACAACTTTATGTATGGTATTGTGTCTTTGATTCAATGTCATTACACTATGAACTAAAGTACACCTTTTACAGGTAAATATCAAGATAATGGCGGAGCCCTGTTACTTACCTAAGTAGGCCGTTTATCATTATTTGGAGGCTGAAAAACAGCAACGCGGCTACTGCAGCCTGTCAGGCAAGTCCGGCGGGATCATATGAATTTATGAGTATGATTAAGCCGGTCCGGTCAGATCGGGGTCCCTTGCAGCAAAGGGAATGTGTGCAAAAATTATTTTATGTTCTCTGGTATCCTTAATATTTCTGCCTGCACTTGCATCATTGTTGCATTTGGAATATATTTGCATTTATGGAGGCAGTTGAAATTTTAAACAGCAATAATCTCAGGCGAACCAGTTGCCGTGAAGGAATTATTGAGGTTGTCATGTCTGCCAATCAGGCCCTTTCCGAAAACGAGATCAGGGAACGATCGGCTGGTAATTTTGACCGCACAACTTTTTACCGCTCTTTCAAAACACTTGTAGAACATAAGATACTCCACAAAATTGTTGTCGGTAATCAATTGGTCAAATATGCCCTTGATAATACGGTAACACATAAAGACGAACACGCACATTTTTATTGTAATGAATGCCGTACCGTTAAATGTCTGGAAACTGTTCCCGTACAAAAATTTCAACTACCTGACGGATATTCGGAAAATGAAACAGAGGTATTAATTAAAGGTACATGTGCAATCTGTAAAAATCAGGATTAAAAAGTGATAAGGCTGAATAGAAATATCGCTGTCCTTTTACTTGGAATTTTCTTCTTTCCAATTACGTTTCAATCGGTTCACATTGTCTGGCATCATTCTCAGGGTTACCGGTACAATTACAGATCGTTTCATGTCGCAGTACCGGAAAGGTCTTCTCAGTCAGATGTTAAAACCATAACAAAAAGGGGGAAATATTGTCCGGTATGTGAATATCAGTTCCCGATAAATGATTTACCAAAAGTTTCCATTTTCAGGTCAATCTCCCCTGTAATTGAAAGTTCTTTAAACGGACTTGAAATACAAATACCTTTTCAGCAAGTATTTTCGATTAAAGCCCCCAGAGCGCCGCCGATTCTCTGTTCTTAGGAATTCATTTCTTTTGGGTTTTCAGGTGGTTTAATCTCAATTGGTTTATTATGAGCAAATTTTTCGTGCTTTTGTTGTGCATGAATATTTTTTATAGTGTGTTGTACGGGCAGAATGGTTACGTGCTTGCGGGTAAGGTTGTTAATGAAGATAACCAGGCTTTACCGGGTGCAACCGTTTTTCTGTATCCGATAGAAAAAGGTACGATCACTGATGATAAGGGCAATTTTATCATTCATAACCTTAACAAGGGTAACTATAAAATTGAAATATCCTTTATCGGTTACAGATCACTTACCGACTCAGTAGAAATTAGCGGAGATAAAACATACAATGCTCAGCTTACAGAGAACACCCTTAATTTGCAGGAGGTGGTGATAACCGATAATTACATGGAAATACGAAAAAAAGAAGAATCGCTCAACATTGAGATCGTGAATGACGATTACCTGAAACAAAATCTTGGTGGCAGCCTCATGAATTCGCTTGAAAGATTACCCGGGGTAACTGCCATGGATATTGGATCGGGACAGTCAAAGCCTGTTATTCGGGGACTCGGGTTCAACCGGGTTGTCGTGGTTGAAAACAATATTAAACACGAAGCCCAGCAATGGGGGGCAGACCACGGACTCGAGATCGACCAGTATGCTGTTGATCATGTTGAGATTATAAAAGGGCCGGCCTCGCTCATGTATGGCTCCGATGCCGTCGGGGGTATTGTTAACATCAGGCAGAATGAAATTCCTGCACAAAATACGATCGGAGGAACAGTGGATGTTACAGCTAAATCCAATAACAATTTGTTGGGTTCATCCTTATCATTATTCGGACGAAAAAAATGGCTGTATGCAGATGTAAGGGTAACTGTCATAGACTATGCCGATTACAAAGTCCCGACCGATAGTGTTGATATTTATTCATACAGAGTTGCATTGTATAAAAACAGGCTAAGGAATACGGCAGGAAATGAATATAACTACCATGCCACAATAGGAATTATTACCAAAGACTTTCAAAGCGTTTTGTTTGTGAGTCAGGCCAACACCAGGAGTGGCTTTTTCGCCAATGCACACGGACTTGAACCCCGCGGAGTTGATACGGATCTGCATGATGAATCCGACAGGGATATTCAGTATCCTTATCAGAATTCCAGCCATTTTAAACTATCGGACAAGATCTTCTGGATCAAGGATAATATCAGAATTGAGGCTGACTTTGGTTTTCAGCGAAACTTCAGGCAGGAATGGAGCCAATATGTGAGTCACGGATATATGCCGCCGGTTTTCCCCGATACTTTACCGTTTCCCTCCGACCTGGAAAAAGAATTCCGGAAAGATTTTTATTCCGGTAGTCTTATTGCCGATTATACGATAAGTAAAAACTTATCCCTTTCGGCAGGATTTAGCGGTGACTATCAGGATAACCGTATTGATGGCAGGGAATTTATCATCCCGGCCTTTCAGCAACACACCTTTGGCGGATTTGTATTGGCAAAGTATTCCTTTTCCGGTATTTCGGTAATTCGTATTGGTGGCAGGTACGACTATGGTGAGATCCATACAAATTCGTATTATGACTGGTTTCCCACTCCTGTGATCGAAGGAACCGATACCACATTTGAATTTCTGCAAAGGGCAATCGATATTGACCGCAAATTTTCAAACCTGTCCTGGTCTGTCGGATATAACTATAATCCTGCGAAATGGACATTGAAAGCGAATGTAGGTAAAAGTTTCAGGATGCCCATTGCAAAAGAACTCGCAGCCAATGGTGTGGATTATAAGAATTTTAGTTATCCGGTAGGCAATCCCGATTTGTCGCCTGAAGTTTCATGGCAGGCTGATATCGGAGCAGAATATAACGGTAAGCGTTTTGCAGCGGGTATTTCTCCCTTTGTGAATTACTTTTCCAACTATCTCTACTTAAACCCCAGTGACAAGCATGACACGGATCACGGAGCCGGAAACCAGATTTATTATTACACCCAAAGCAGTGTATTCAGGTATGGCGGTGAACTGCATGCCCATTATCAGATTGTTAGATCTCTGCAAGTTGGTGTAATTGGCGAATATGTATATTCAAAACAGTTGTCAGGTGAGAAAAAAGGTTTTACCCTTCCGTTTTCGCCACCTGCTTCTGCCATTATCAATCTGAAGTATCAAAAGAAGAAGATCCGGTTTATTGAAAATGCGTATTTCTCCATTGATTACAGGATAACAGTTGCACAGGATAATATAGTACCACCGGAAGAGACCACCGGTGGGTACCAGGTTATCAATCTTGGGTTGGGTAGCGACATAAAAATGAAAAATCAGAAAATAAATGTTTCATTACAGGTTCAAAACCTGTTTAACAGTAAATATTTTAATCATACCAGCTATTACAGGCTGATAAACGTGCCTGAACCGGGCAGGAATTTTATTATGAATATTTCCTTTCCCTTTTCAGGAAAATTGAAACAAAAATAATTATGCATAACAATTTAAATTTTAAAATAATGAATACAAGAGTTTTATTAATAGCAATAGCTTTCACTACAGGTTTGTTCTTGACCTCTTGCGAAAAGGACGAAGAATTGGCAAAGCCGGTTATTAACAGTTTTGAATTGGGCACCGATAACAGTAAAATAGGCATCTTAGGCAGCGACCTGCATGTAGAGGCAGAAATTGT
>JASFVU010000277.1:0-4962 GCA_050049665.1 Bacteroidales bacterium
AAGACATTTAGCGGAAATATTAATGCGATCAGGAAGATTATTCTTTTTGCCATAGCAACAGACGCCGGTTGATTAATGCAATATTAAAAATACAGAATTATTTTTATATGTCACCGGCCTGATGAGTATCTTATAAACATTAAATAAATCATTTGTCATTTCAGGGAATGTAATGCAAATGCATAAGCTCCTGCGGCAATGGCCCGTGATGTTCCCATTTCTGAAGTCCCGACCGGTATTCTGGGCTCCGGTGAATATTGTATTGTTTCATCGGTACCCGGTACTTTCAGTATTTTTTCCTTCCAGGTTAAAAAGTTTTTTCTGGATCCCGGATCATTTATATAGTAGACCTTTTGTACCAGGCGCGGATAATTTTTGTCTTCATAGTTTGAAAATTCAGCTCCCAGTTCTTTCATCATCGGGGGATATATCAATGACATGGCACCTGAGATACCACCACCAATTACCACAGCTCCGTCAAACACGGTGATCAGATTGGCAAGAACATCTCCCAGGACAGTTCCCAATTGTCGGAATGCCTCTTTAGCAGCTTCGGTATTGCCATCTATCCTGCCGGCTGCAATTTCATAAATATCTTTCGGTTCGGGAGTTTTATGAATATCCATGCCGCTTTTTTCCGCATATACCCTTTTTATTGCCCTGATGCTGATGCCCTCTTCGGCATTAACAGAAGGATAGTGCCTGTTGCCAAACAACCATACTTCTCCGGCAGCGGAGTTGTCGCCCCGTATGAGTTCGTTGTTTCTTACAAGGCCTGCGCCAAATCCCGTGCCCAGCGTGAAGCCCATTAAATTGTGGTATTGTTTGTTTATGCCGGCCTCATGCAACAACCGGTTAACATAAGGTAAAAAACCTGATAAAGCCTCTCCGTATGCATACAGGTCACCGTCGTTGTTGATGAAAACAGGCAGTCTGAACTTCGACCTGAGAATGGGGCCTAGCGGCACGCCTCCTCTGAAAGCAGGCAGATTATTGAGGTCGCCGATAATACCGGAGGCATAATCTCCCGGACCGGGAAAGGCAAAACTGATGGCCACGGGTTTTTGGTTTAGTTTTCCCATGACAGTTTTGAAGCCTTCGGCAATGGTTTCAATGCATTTCCCCAGATCACCGGCATTCGGCGGAAGAATGACAGGTTCTGTTATTTCCCTGTTTGCCTGCATAGCGGAAAATACAAAGTTTGTACCTCCTGCATCAAGGGTAAGTACAATTCGTTTATCATTGTTCGGATCCATATCCTTTGTTTTTATTTATAGCAATAAGGGTTTGAAAATTACACTTATTACTCAATACTTACAAATGAATTCCGTATCCGGGTATATTTTCATGAGAGGAATAATTTAAATGCTCTTTTTGAGTTTTATACTTTGGGTAAATGATCGTATGAGAAGAATTTTGTTGACCGAAATATAGCATTATCTCGTATACATGACTAAAAGGGCACTATTTCTAACCAAATTCCAAATGATGAAAAAATTTTTCCCGACCATTCAGTTTCTGGTTATCATCGGGTGTATATCCTGGTTATCATCATCCTGTAAAAAAGAACATGTTGATCCCGAAGATGAATTCCCTGATTACAGCGACTACCGGTTCGAAGAACCACCGGTTACCGGAAATACTTTTTACATTGATCCCGTAAACGGCTCGGCAACAGGAGACGGAAGTGCTTCGGCCCCCTGGCGTACATTACAGGAGGTAATTGACAGCAACCTCATCGAATACTACCAGCGTTCGGAAGCATATGAACCCGAATCCGAACTGGAAATCGTTAATGAAGGGGCACCTGTTAAAGGGGGAGACCGGTTGCTGCTCAGAAGCGGTTATCATGGTTATGTGGTATTGAACCGGTTCATCTTTACCGATTGGCTGACCATAGAGGCTGAAGACGGTCATACCCCTGTATTGTCTCATTTTAAAATAACAGGAGCATTTGAAAAGATCTATTTAAAGGGATTGACCATTTTAAAGGAGAGCTATGATGGCGAAGGCAACTACTGGGAAGCAGAAGAGATCAATTACAATACAAGTGCATGTGTTTATTTCGGCTCCAGTGATTTCTGGGGAAGGGGGAAACACGTCAAACTGTTTGACCTGACTGTTAAAACCGCTGAAAACACTTCTCAGTGGACAGCCGCAGACTGGGTGGAAAAGAGTGCATCGGGAATTAGTCTGAGAAGTGTTGAAAATGTTGAGATCGTCAATTGTACCATAGAAAACATCAGGCATGGTATTGCCATTGAGTATGCATCCGATAATACGACAGCGGTGAACAATGTCATTAGAAATTACAGTGCCGACGGATGCCGCCTGATAAGCAATAATGTTTTTTTTGCATACAATACCATAACAGATTGTTACGATGTGGATGAAAACCATGATGATGCCATACAAAGCTACAGCAGGGGAGAGGATAACTCACCCGGAACAGGTGTGCTGAGGAATGTGATCATTCGTGGCAATCTGATTATCGGGACAACGGATTTTTCAAATTCCCTGAGAGGGAATCCACAGGGCATCGGGTGCTTTGACGGATTTTTTGATAACTGGATAGTAGAAAATAATGTTGTTATCACAAACCATTACCATGGAATATCATTCTATGGTATGCTGGACAGCAAAATTGTGAACAATACGGTTATTGACCAGGTACCTGATGACGACATAAGTCCGTGGATCAGAATAACCGACCATAAAGAAGGCACACCAAGTAAAAATTGCGTAGCGGCCAATAATATCGTATCATCTTCAGTGAGTGTAAGCGGTAATTCCGTAACAGAAGTCAGTAATTATGTTATCGGAAAAGAAAATTACAATACCATTTACCAGCTATTTGCCGATCCCGGCGCTTTCGACATGCATCTTCAGGTGAATGAAACAACTCAGGCCCATATAATCGATAAGGGAGAATACTATCCCGGACTGGTCTCTTCGGAAATGGACAGGGACAATAACCCGCGAATTTCACCTCCCGATCTTGGTGCATATGAGGCATATTGAACAACAGGATGTAGTGAATCAATGCTGTTCCTCTTTTTTGTTCAGGGTCAGTGACGGTGTGAAAGTGCACATTACATATACCCGGTGAGCATCCATAGAATGTGCAACGGAGACATTTTGCAATTTATTCAGTGATTTCGTGGAAAGAAGGATGGAATATCCGGCTTCCAGCTTAATTTCTTTTACCGGCCGGTATGAGATCGAAAGATCAATTTCATTGCCAAGTGATTTATTCAGGATATCTTCTGTTTCAGGATCCTGGACGTTATTCTGTAACCTGAAGTAATGATACGCTGCCTGTACTTCAATGGATTTTCCGATACCGATCTCAGATCCGGCGTATACATCGATCAGGCCACCTCCGCCGGTGCCTTTTGAAAGGTTTGAAAAATGATCCATATGGCCGTAGTAACGGTGTCTGGCGCCATACAGAAGATCAAACAGGTGGTCTTTTTTCAGGTAGGATGAATCGGTGCTGGCAAAATTGTGGCCCGAAATATAATCAATACCTGCTGAGATCACCGAACCGGGGAATGCATAAACCGAACTCAGATTCCAGAAATAGGCGGATACATCATTGCCTTTGGAATTTTTTCCGGACTGATAATAGGCACTGCCATTGACCGTCAGGTTTCCCAATGAAAAGTCAACAAGTGCTCCCGGGGTATGCCTGAAATAGATACCTTCTTCTTTATCCGGATTCTGAAATCCTGATAACACATACAGAATGCTGCCTCTGAAATGATCATTTAACTGTTTGCTGAGAAACAGGAAATCCAGGGTTTTCATTTTTCCCGTTGAAAAATATTCCTGGTAGAGAAGCTCCTTATCATTGTTATAGGATATACCGGCATCGCAGATAAAACTACCATGGTACTTAAGGAGGAGTGCATCATAAGACATGCCGTGCTGGTTCCAGTTTCTGGCGGCAAGCAAACGCTGATCGGCATATTTGATCTCCTGGCGGCCGAATTTAAGGGACAGTTTGTCGGTAAAGAAATATTCACCCCAGGCTTCTTTCAGATCGATGCTGGCATTATCGCCTGTTATGCCTGTGGAGCTATAGTTTGTTTCATCTCCCCAGACCCTGACATCCTGTAAAGAAAAGTAGATCCGGTATCTGTTTTGGTTAAACTCCAGTGAGAGCCTGCTTCTCTGACTGACAAAAACGGCCGGAAGATCGGTGGTATCGGAAAGTTGTTTGTATCCTTTTCTCATTTCCGCTCTTGGCCTGATTTCAGCAGTAATGGTCAACTGGGCATGTAAAACAACAGGAATAATGATCAGAGTAGCAATTAAAAGAGTTGTTTTTTTCATAGTGATCGATTTGTATGGATGTGTGCAATTAATTAAAGCTGCCTCTCAGGTAAGCTTTTGTAAGTTCATGTTTGGGAGAATTGAAAAATTCCGAAGCTTCGCATTGCTCAATAATTTCTCCCAGGTACATGAAGATGATGTAATCGGCAATGCGTCTGGCCTGTCTGAGAGCATGGGTAACCAAAACGATGGTATAGTGGTTTTTAAGTTCCAGGAACCTGTTCTCAATGACCTGGCTGGATATCGGATCAAGGGCAGAGGTGGGTTCGTCGGCCAGGATCAGTTCCGGGTCGACTGCCAGTCCCCTGGCAAGGCATAATCTCTGTTGCTGGCCGATAGAAAGGCTGTCGGCAGGACTATACAGGCGGTCTTTCACCTCGTCCCACAGGTTGGCCTGTTTGAGGTAATGTTCAACACGAAGTTTCAGGTACCTTTTTTTCTTCCGGCCGCTTATCTTAAGTCCGTAAGCTACGTTATTGAATATATTCATAGGCAAAGGCGCAGGCCGCTGGGAGAGCAGTCCCATTTTCCTTCTCAGATCGTTTATATCCGGAATACCATTGTATATATTTTTGCCGTTGAGCTCGATCTTTCCGTTTATCTGTACATCGCTGTAAAGGTCTG
>JASFVU010000278.1:0-4960 GCA_050049665.1 Bacteroidales bacterium
TACTGAAAGATTCGTCCATTGCAGCAGTTGGGGCATCACTTTTTTTTACTTCACCTTTTAAAGCATACGGCAAAAGCAGGCAACATCCACTTTCAAAAGTAGTGCTTATACGGGATAAGAATGTGTCAGATGAAAACGGCAATGCGAACAAAGAAGTTCTTGAAAAAATGCTGGATGAGGGAATATTGAAGCTCACAGGCATGAAGTTCAGAGAAGATGCATGGGCACAGATATTCAAACCCAATGACGTACTCGGCATAAAAACAAATGTATGGAACCATCTGCATACACCGGAACCGCTGGAAGAACTGCTGAGAGAAAAAGCAATCGGCATGGGGATCATTCCGGAAAAGATCAGTATTAACGACCGCGGAGTGAAAACAGATCCGATATTTCAGAATTCCACTGCTCTTATCAATGTAAGACCAATGCGTACGCATAACTGGTCGGGTGTCGGAAGCCTGCTGAAAAACTATATCAATTTTGCCGAATACCTGCCGGCATACCACCCCGATTCGTGCGCTGATCTGGCCAAATTGTATGATCTGCCGGTTGTCAAAGGTAAAACAAGGTTGTTTGTTCTCGTTATGCTTACGCCGCTTTTTCATGGTGTCGGTCCCCATCACTACAATAAAAAGTATGTCTGGAACTACAACGGATTGATCATGAGCTTCGATCCCGTTGCAGCCGATGCCACGGGATTAAGGATCATCCAGGCGAAACGTAATGATTTTTTTCAGGAGGATCTTCCGCTCAATCCACCGGCAAAACACATTATGCTTGCCGATACAAGGCACAGGCTCGGAAATGCCGATCCCAATAAAATAGAGCTGATCAAGCTCGGATGGGAAGAGAGGGCTTTAATTTAAAAAAAGTAAGGGTTGGTGTGCTTTAAACCGCACAGTGCGATAACAGCCAGGCTCAAAAATGTCCCGATATCCCGATATTGAGGATCCCTCTGTAGCCATAGCCGAATTCAAAGAATCCGCCTATTTGTTTCCCGAAACGAAAACCGATCGTATTGATCTGAAGCGTCATGTGATTTTCATTTTGGTCTTCCTTATCTCCGGCATTCATTTCAAAATCCGTATTTTTCAACGTGTATCCGACGGCAAAGCCCGAATACATCTGAAACACCGGTTTGTTTATGTATCGGAATTTGTGGTTGTATACCATACTGAGCGAAGTTCTTTTGAATTCCCCGGTAACGGTACCTTCTTCACTTCCGCCGTTCCTGTCGATCAGATCGCCAAAAGAATATTCAAGTCCGAAACCGATTCCGGTTGACATCCACTTCAATGGATAAAATTCATACGTGACAAGAATGGGCCCTACGTGAAGTGTATAATCCTTGTCGACAGCATAACCTGCTGTAAATACCTGGACAAGAATATCTTCTGTCACCTCCAGTACCTGGTCATGAGAAATAAACCCATAGGCAAAAGAGATCTCATGCTTTTCCTCCTGTGAAAAAGCAAATCCGGGAACGGACAGGATCAGCAAAAAAAGTAATCGTTTAAGATGTTTCATGATAGTTGGATTATGGACTTAATATGTTCTGTCAGACATACATTTTTTCTTCCTGAATTAGTACGAAAATAGAAATAAAAAGTTTCTTGTTAACAATATGTGACCCTTAAACGGACCAGTAACCAATCAAAATCCCGGTACCCTCCGTTCGCCCCGAGACCTCGGTGCTTCGAATGGCAAAATTATCGATTAACTGAATTAATTGAATAACTGATGAAATGAAGATTCTGATAAACTCATAGGAATTTAACTTATCCTGATCAGAGTAAATAGATAAATCTCAAATCCCAAAAATCAAATAACAAATTTTAAAGACTGATTAACTGGTGAAATGAAGATCCTGATAAGCTAATGGTATGTTTCATTTACTGAAATTCATTGTTTTATTCATTTCATGGATTCATTCCATTATTTTCATATTGCACAAGCCACTCTTTCGAAGAGTTCCCAAACAGTTCGATTTCCTTTTTTACTCCCTGCGGTTTCCGATAAAATCGGAACAGGCTGTGAGATCGCTTCGCTAAGTTATCATCCACATAAAAAAGGAAACAAAAAAGGTCTCCGTTCAGGAAAAATAGGAAGGTTGCTAATTACATAAAAGCAAAACCAATAAACTAACGAGCCAATAAGCCAGCAACCCAATAACCTGAACAGCTAACAAGCTAAAAACCTCACTTCTCACTACTCTCTCAGGTGTGCCTGCAGGATCCACACCAGGTCGCTATCTGTATTTTCATACTCCGTATTTGAAGGAAACCTTAATTTTCGCCCGGTATGTTTCTATTTTGCCGTCCCTGATATGCATATCGAGCTGCGATACTTCTGCAATACGCAGGTCGCGTAAACTTTCCGATGCTTTTTTAACCGCTGCTTCAGCAGCTTTTTCCCATGATTCGGTACTGGTACCCACCAGTTCAATGATCTTATAAACGCTGTCTGACATAATGAATGAATTTAGTTAGAAATTATTGTGATTATCTGTGCGGAATGATCCCATCCCCTATAAAGTTATCACATAATGAGATCAATGTCAATGATTTAAACAGAATAATCGGATCTTAAGGTTTACTTCACCCCAACCCTCTCCATTTGGAGAGGGGGTATTCCTGCTACTACATCCGTAATCGTAACCATTCCCCTTCTCCAGGTGGAGAAGGGGCCAGGGGATGAGGTTAGCTATTGCAAGCAAAAAATACAACAAATATTTTTGGTAAAATTACCAGCCGGTTAACCGATGAAATGAAGATCCTGATAAGCTGATTGTATATTTCAGTTAATCAGTTTACCAGTTCATCAATTCATCATCATTTTTCCTTGTAACATATTTTTCTGAATTTTGAAACCAGAAAACGGAAAGAGATCAACTGATGGTATTATACGGAAAGGGGAAATTCCGGCCCCTTTCAACATAAACAAAGAACATGCTCTGCAACATCCTGGCAAATCTGGTCGTTCTGGTCCATCTGAGCTTTATCGTATTTGTTTGTCTCGGGGCATTGCTTGTATTGAAATGGCCCCGAATCGTATGGGTCCATATTCCATTGGCCGTATGGGGAGTTATCGTGGAATACCTGGATCTGATCTGTCCTTTGACACCCCTTGAAAATTATTTCAGGAAAATGGCCGGCATGAATGCCTACCAGACAGATTTTATCGACAGGTACATCATTCCGCTTATCTACCCGGGAGAACTGACAAGAAAAATACAATTTATATTGGGTTCCATTGTTCTGATGATCAATTTTGCCATCTACGGGTACATCATCATCAAAAAGATGAAGGAAAAAAGAAATGGATAAAGGCAGGTTGACAACTAACAGACCGGAAAAGAACCTTAAAAAAAGGTTTACGTTCAGGTTTTATGCCGAACTGAACGATTTTCTTCCTTTAGAGAAGAAGCAGCATTGTTTTGAACATACGTTCAAGACCCCGGTCACTGTGCGTGAAACCATTGAATCGTTCGGCATCCCGCTTTCCGAAATAGATCTTATACTGGTGAATTCCATGCCCGTTGAATTGGAACACCGGCTGAAAGAAGGTGACTCGGTTTCCGTATATCCCATGTTTGAAAGTATGGACATTACCGCAGTCACAAAAACAAGAAAAACCCCGCTGAGAAATCCGGAATTCATTGTCGATGCCCATCTGGGAAAGCTGGCAAAGTATCTGAGAATGCTGGGGTTTGATACCATTTACAAACCGGATATTGCCGATGATGAAATCATTTCCATCGCAAAAGCGGAAAAACGGATCATTCTGACACGCGATAAACTATTGCTGAGATCAAAGGAAGTGACACATGGTTATTATGTGAGGGCCATTGAAAAACATGAACAGCTAAAAGAGGTCGTCCACCGGTTTGATCTGTCCGGTAAATTCAAATCATTTACCCGTTGCATGACATGCAATGCTCAACTTATCCCAAAATGCAGGGAAGAAGTAGCGGATAAGATCGAACCCGATACCGGCAGGATCTTCAATGAATTTTTCTATTGTCCGGATTGTGAAAAAGTATTCTGGAAAGGCTCTCATTTCGAACGTATGGAAAAACTGATCCTTTCCTTATTGTAATCGCGGATTAACAATTCTTTACAAAAATGCTTTTTGCATGAAGCCGGGTAAAAACAACGGCTTCAACAGGATATTGCTTTTTCCAAAATTTAAAAACAAATCATTGACAGATGTATTTTTATATCTTAAATTTACTTCAGGAATTGAATGATTCATGATCAGAGTATGTTTATGGTGCATGTGTCTGATCGCCAGGCGAGAGAAAAAAAGACCGGTAATTTCAGATTTTTACAAATGCAATGCAGAAGCGGGGGCATAATTCGGTATGCTTCAGACCAGCTACGGGTAAAAACGAATGTCAAAATCATACCGGAAGCAACCGGAAAAAAAGGAAAGAGAGGTGGTCTGAAAATATTTTATGGAGGCAAGATCTTTAAATAAGTTATTTGTCCGGATAAAATAAATAATATGCTGACCAACGACAAATCAGGAAATAAGGGTTACTTAAACAGTCCTTAATCATTAATTAAGAAATATAACTACTACCTCAAATTAAAGCCGTTAAATCCACCATCATGAAAAAGACAATCACACTATTGTTATTTTTGTGTATGATAACATGGGTAATTCATGCACAGAAAAATGTGCCGGTGACTGGCATACAGGAAGACCAAAACACACCCGATCCTATTGCCCTCAATCTGGAAGAAAAAGTAACTGAGGGTATTGAAAATCCCTCCGCTCCCTTTACGGATGAAACAATGGAACCATCTATAGTGATTTCAACGGTCCATAAGACGGATGATATGAATCTCGTTCTTTCCGCATCATCAAATACTTTGGAAGAAAGAGTTATCCTGAATATCGATGAATTTGATGGTCTGAATTACAAGCTTACGGATATGGACGGCCGGATCCT
>JASFVU010000279.1:0-4940 GCA_050049665.1 Bacteroidales bacterium
CAGCAGCCTGTGCGGTACTTATGGCAGTAACGTGGATATCCGAGGCAATCCCACTGGCTGCCACGGCACTGATCCCTGTGGTCCTGTTCCCGCTTTTCGGCATTCTGGACGCAAAAAAAGTCGCTCTCACGTATGCCGACCCGAATGTTTTTTTATTCATGGGCGGATTCATGATCGCCATGGCCATGCAGCGTCACAACCTGCACAAAAGAATTGCTCTGAATATTATCAGGATCATTGGCACGTCGGCAAAAAAGATCGTGCTTGGATTTATGCTTGCCACCGGATTTCTTTCCATGTGGATCTCGAACACGGCTACAGCCATGATGATGCTGCCTATCGGACTTGCCATAATCGATCATGCATATGAACTGGAAACCGAAAATAACAGGACAAAACCCGCCAGAGAGAATTTCCGTTTCGGCATAGCACTTATGCTGGGCATCGCTTACTCGGCAAGCATTGGCGGAATAGGGACCATCATTGGAACACCTCCCAATATTATCTTTGCCGGTATATCCGGGTCGATGTTCCCGGATATGCCACAGATAGGATTTACTGAGTGGATGATCATCGGCATTCCCATAGTGATTATTTTCCTGCCCCTGACATGGTTTTACCTGGTGCACATAGGGATCCCATTAAAGAATTTTTCCATCACCGGAGGAAAAAGCATAATAGAGAAAGAAATTGCTGCGTTAGGCAAAATGAAGTTCCCGGAAAAAGTAACATTGCTTGTATTCATCCTGACTGCCATCGGATGGATATTCAGAAAAGACATTCAACTGGGTGATATTCTGATCAGGGGCTGGACAACCAGGTTAGGCATTGAATCGTATGTTCACGATGGCACAATCGCTATGGCCGGAGCATTGCTGCTGTTTGTGATACCAACGGACATCCGTAAAAATGAATTTGTACTTAACTGGGAATGGGCCAGGCGCATTCCCTGGGGTATCCTGATCCTCTTTGGCGGAGGATTTGCTCTTGCAGCCGGCTTTCGGGAAACCGGTCTTGATCTTTGGATAGGAAATGCGTTCGGGACCATTCATTATCATTCCGTTCTGCTGCTGGTTGTTTCTGTTTGTATCCTGCTTACCTTTCTGACAGAGGTTACTTCCAATACGGCTACCATTACCATGATGCTGCCTGTTCTTGCCGCTATGGCAGTGTCGCTTGATGTGCATCCGTTTGCCCTCATGATCCCGGCTACTATTGCCACCTCTTTTGCTTTTATGATGCCGGTGGCTACGCCGCCAAACGCAATCGTTTTCGGCAGTGGTTTTCTGAAAATAAAAGACATGGCCAGGGTGGGTGTTGTGCTCAATATCCTCGGAGTAATTGCCATTACCTTATTTATGTATCTTGTTGTTTTTCCGTTGTTCGGGATCGCCATGAAGGCTATCGTGCAATAACTCTCAAAGTTTCAGTCCGGCTAAGTGTTTATCAGACCGACAGATGTCGACCGGGTGGGTAGTTAAAGTCTGGTCTTCAATTAATTCCCCGTCGCACAGGCCATTTTTTCGAACTGTTCCCAAACAGTTCGGTTTCCTTTTTTATCATCCACACAAAAAAGGAAACAAAAAAGGTCTCCGTTCAGGAAAAATAGCTTGAATTCTGTCGTAAGCCTTTCTCCTTGCGGAATTAAACTCACTCCTCCTTCGTCGTCGCTCAGACAAAATTCCTCCGCAATGCTCACCCGCCCGAAAGGCTTCCTTGAATTACTATGCTATTTTTCCCAGACGGCTGTTAACAGAAAGAATGCCGAAGTATAAAACGTAAGGGCTCATAAAAAACCAGATAGAAGAAACCATTTAAATGTAGATTCATTTATAGTCTCCATTTTAGGTTCAGGGAAAGCCTATCACGGCCAGTATTCGATCCCTTTTTGTTCTTACTAACCCCATAACTTGCTCTGAGGAACCCGACTAATACAGATTGGATATAGAACTATCCTGAATTTAAATTACCACGGAACCGGCCCTTGGCTTCGGAGGCGAGGATCCACCCGATGAAGTTGTCGACCCGCAGGGTAAAGGAAATTCTGTCTGAGGCGGCTGAAGGCTGGCGAGTTCATTTCCTTTAGACAGCAAATCGACGGTGGATCGCCGAGAAGCCCTGGCCTTGACTTTTTTGCTTTCTTTTTTAGTCAAGTAAAAAAGAAAGTCGTTCCGTTGGGGAACGGAACGAAATAGTTGGCTTGCAGGGTAAGCTAACAGGAAAGTTATATCAATGCTCTGGACTATAATTGTCTATTCAATAAATTTCCCGTTACACAAGCCATTTTTTCGAACTGCTCCCAAACAGTTCGTGTTCAGTTCTTTGTCTTAATGCTGGGTACTGGGTGTGCAACTGAATTAAAAAACCGCTTACCTTTTATGATAAGCGGTTTAAAATGATTGGAATACACTCCTATTTTTTCAGGATCGATTTCAGTACGGTCTCTTCATCCAGTTTTTTCGTACAGAAAAACCAGTCATAGCAATGCATATCTTTTTCTCCTGTTTCCATACGGTCCTTTGCCGTACCGCATGATCCTGCCGGAGGAACGATCACCTCATCCCCGGGACGCCAGTCGGCCGGTGTTGCCACTGAAAATTTATCGGCTGTCTGCAAGGCGATCAGCACCCTGTAGAGCTCATCAAAATTACGTCCCAGGCTAAGCGGATAATAAATAATGGTACGGATAATCCCCTTGGGATCAACAAAAAATACAGCCCTCACTGCTTTTGTATTGTCTTCACCCGGTTGTATCATCCCGTACTTTTTCGCAACTTCCATGGTAATATCCTCGATCAGCGGGAACTTCACCTCAACATCCTTCATTCCCCTGTATTCGATCTTATCCTTAATGGTTCTCAGCCATGCAATGTGGCTGTACAACCCGTCGACAGACAAACCAACCAGCTTGCAATTGGCTTTGTCAAACTGTTCTTCCATGGTAGCAAACGTCATAAACTCAGAAGTACATACCGGGGTAAAATCGGCAGGATGACTGAATAAGATCACCCATTTCCCTGAATAATCATCCGGAAAGCTGATCTCACCCTGTGTGGTAACAGCTTTGAATTTAGGAGCAGGATCTCCTATGCGTGGCATATTAACCACTTCTTCTGCAACTTGATTCTCTTCCATTTTCTATTTCTCTTTTATAAATTAATTATTACTTGTATTGCTTGAAATGTTTTTACTTCTCTCGATGGATTGCAGCGCCAGGTAGTTGTCGCCGAATTTCCTGAGGTGTTCCATCTCCACATCATACTGATCGAAATGGCGTTCTTCATCGTCAACCAACGATTCAAACAGCTTCTTTGAAGCAGAATCCGCATTTTGCGCACATTCGTTTGCCCATTTGTTATAATCATCTGCACTGTTCGTTTCCATGTCAGCCGCCAGTTGGAGCATTTCTTTTACATCATGGATCTTTTTTACTTCGCCGGAAGCGACCATTTCTACCTCCCCCTTGAGGAACAGGATCCTTTCGGCCAGCATCTCGATGTGCATCATTTCCTCGATGGCTGTTTTTTTAAACAGACCGGCAAGCAATTCATAGCCCTGGTCGTCGCAATGGAAATGGAAATACATGTACTGGTGGACTGCAGTCAATTCATCTGCTACAGCTTTGTTTAATAATTGGATACTCTTTTCTTTCATCTTATTTCGGGATTATTGTTATATGAATAATTATGGTTTAAATTCAATGTCATGACCTGTGGCTACCTTTTTCGTCAGTTCTTTGTTTTTCTTACTCACAGCTTTACATTTTTAAGTTATCTATTGATCTTGTTTTCCCGGCTTATGGTTGGTAAAACAAAACCCATAACAATGATCCCGATAACTCCGGCGATAAAGAGTACCAGATCAATGTCAGGGTTGTTTATGAAGAAAAAGACAGAAAGAAGGATCATGCACCACATGAGCAGCAATGCAGTGATCTTCGTCTTTATTGTCAATCCTTTATCGTTTCTGAACCTGGAAATATACGGACCTAAAAGTCTGTTGCGCATCAGTTTCCGGTATAATCTGTCAGACCCTCTCAGGTAAAGACCTGCGGAAAGCAGAAGAAACGGAGTTGTCGGTACTCCCGGAACAATGATGCCAACAATGCCGAAACCAAGTGAAGCTGTTCCCAATAATATAAAGATATATCTGATCATAAATGAGGTATGGATCTTGTCATTGCTTATTTATAAATTTCCCGATTATCTGCAGTTTAATATCGTCGATCCTGAAATTGGGGATTTCCTTTTTCTTAAAATGTCTTCTGATCACTTCGTTGAGTTCATCATCGAAATAATCTTCGATGCGGTCCGACTCTATACTATACAGGTGATGGTGATTTTCTGTTATGGCATCATACCTCATGATGTCTTTGTCTGTTTTAACTTTCCTGATTATTCCCTTTTCAACAAATACTTCAAGTATGTTGTAAACCGTGCCAACAGCAATGTTTGGATGATTATCCTTTATGAACTGAATGATATTATCGGCTGTCGGGTGATTATCCAGTTCCGTAACAGCTTCAAATATGGCCAAACGCTGAGGGGTGATTTTCAGTCCGTTCTCCATTAACGTATGACGAATTTCATCCTTGTCCATCAAATAGTTTTTGTTAAATAATAATAATTCTTATTTAAGAACAAGTAAATTTAAGAAAATTTGTTGATTTAATCAATACCATTCTGATAAATTTCCGGAAAAATCCATGAAATACTTCTTATTCGAAGTAAAACTGCGAAGGAGAGGCCCGGCGAACTCATTTATCCCGATACGCTACGCTATCGGGATTCGTTCGACTAACAAATTCCAGTTCACTTCGTTCCTGGAAGATTAGTCATTGCTACAGTAAATACAGTTACCTGAAATTCTTATCTGCTGACAATGGATTATCCCGATACGCTCCGCTATCGGGATTCGTTCGACTAACAAATTCCAGTTCA
>JASFVU010000280.1:0-4933 GCA_050049665.1 Bacteroidales bacterium
CCGCCGGAGGAATACAGCGGGTTGAATTATCATAATTTTGATTATTCAATGGATCCTGATGTTGTTAATGATCCTGCCTACACGGCATTCGTAGAACCGTCGTTTCTTGTTCTGCCTTCAATTTCGATCGTGACGGACTTAAACAATCTCTTTCATCCCGACAGTGGTATTTACGTAAATTCATTTGAGGAAGGGGAATTATGGGAGAGGGAGTGTTCTTTTGAAATTTTTAATCGGGATAACACACAGGAATTTCAGATCAATGCCGGCATAAGGCTTAAGGGTGGCTGGAGCAGACAAAGATTTAACCCGAAATATTCTTTTCGTATACTATTCAAGGAGAAATACGGTCCGGATAAACTTGAATATGCTTTTTTTGATACGGAGGGAGCCTCTTCTTTTAAACATATAGAACTAAGGACAGAACAGAATTGCGGGTATAACCTTGACGGGGACATAGCTCTCCGGAATACATTTCTGAGGGATGTATTTGCACGTGATACCCAGAAGGATATGGACTGGGAATATATTCGGAGCAGATATTATCATCTTTATCTGAATGGTATTTACTGGGGTGTGTACATGACCCATGAGCGGGTGAATGAGGATTATGCCGGATCTTATTTTGGTGGTGACAAAGATAACTACGATGTAATAAAGGCGACCGATCTTATTAACGGGAGTCTTGATGCATGGAATGATCTGTGGACCTTATCGGACATTGGTTTTGAGAGCAATGAAAATTATTTCCGGATGTTGGGGATGGATGCTGAAGGAAGACCTGTCAGGGGTTCTGAAATATATTGCGAGGTCGACAACCTGATAGATTATATGAGCCTGGTATTTTATACCGGGGATTTTGATGGTCCTGTGAGTAAATGGGGAGAAAATAAAACGGCAGCCAACTTTATTGCCCTGACAGACCGCACCGATAAGAGTTTTGGCTTCAGGTTTTTTGCCGTTGATTTCGAGTATGCCATGATGGTCGAACCCATTTATATCGGAATCGGACTGTATGAAAACAGGGTAAATATTGGTGAACCAGGTGTTGAACCTGCTATGAGCACGCCTTCTTTCGGCCAGTTTAATCCTCAGTGGCTTCATCATAAACTGAGTCAGAACAAGGAATACAGGATGCGCTTTATGGACAGGGCTTATTATTTATTTGAAGAGGAAGGTGAGCTGTCGTCCGGAAAATCGGCTGAACGAATGATGAAAAGAAAAGCCGAAATAGAAGAAGCCATTGTAACAGAATCGGCAAGATGGGGAGATTCCCAGCAGGATGAAGATCCTCCGTTAACCAGGGCTGAATGGGACACTGAAGTCAGTTTGCTGGAGGACGTTTTTTTCACGGAACGCACAGATATTGTCATTCAGCAACTAAAAGATGCGGGATTATATTCCGGCCTTGTTCCTCCGGAGATAACGATCTCGGGGAATAGTCCTCCGGAAGATTATTACTATCTGTCGGGTTCCGGAGAGATCATCCTATCCAATGTCAATGCCGTCGGAACGATCTATTATACAACAAACGGTATTGATCCTAGAGCTGTAGGAGGTGAGCCGTACACCGGTGCAACAGGGGTTGCCGGAGCAACGGAATCTTTTACCACTGAACATTCAATGACTGTAAAAGCCAGAGTAAAGGATGCTGAAGACTGGAGCCCTGTCAGGACAATCAAAATACTTGTTCCTTCAGCAACCGAAGAGTATTCCTATCTAAAAGTAACGGAGCTTAATTATAATCCCCCGGAGGCAGTGATAGGGAGTGGGATCGTATCCGGATCGGACTTTGAGTTTATTGAGTTTAAAAATACGGGCCCTTATGCAATTAACTTATCGGGGGTCCACCTGGATTCTGCTGTGCAATACATTGTTCCGTCCCCTGTGATCCTTCATCCGCAGGAATATTTTGTCGTTGCGGATAAACCAAAATACTTTTATGAGCGCTATGGTATGGTGGCAAGCGGCAATTTTACCGGTAACTTGTCGAATTCGGGTGAATTCGTCTTGCTGGAAGATTCTCTTCACAATGAGATCTTATCGTTTACCTATTCCGATTCCGATCCCTGGCCGGCATTGGCGGATGGCTACGGATATTCCCTGGTTTCGGCTGAGACCGATCCGGCGGGTGACCCGGCGTTTCCCGAATACTGGATAAGTTCACAGGGCATTTATGGAAATCCTTTTTCCGATACGACAGTCATTGTTCTTGAAACACCTGAAGTATTATCAGAAAGCATGAAGATCTATCCGAATCCGACCAGCGATTATCTTGTTGTAAACACAGGGATGAATACGGCCGTGGAATCGATGTTGAGTTTATACAGCATCATGGGAAGATTGATCTGCACAACGAACTTTACTTCTGAAATTGAGATCAGCCTGGACGAACTGAATATTCAGCCGGGAGTGTATCTTGTCGTTGTGAAAAACGGAAAGACAGTGAGGTCAGGTAAGGTTATTTATCAGAAATAATTTTAACTGATCGACCGTGATTCTGCATGAGAAGGGCTAATTTTTGATCTGTTCTGTTCTTTTGCTGAAAATCTCATTTGATCCTGCTCCGCAACTGATAATGGTTTTCATTCCGTTTTCGATGCTTGTTTTTGTTTTGATTACTTTCTCTTTATTCACATGATAGATGTTTCCCGATGTCGGATTTGGTCCCGTAGGTACAAAAATGGTATAGTAACTCCCATGTTTGTCCGTGATAAATCCGGTCATCAGTGTGCCTGTATTGAATATATCAACCAGTACGACTTCAGAAAAGAATGATTTGTTCTTACCGAAAAACTGTCTGACAGTTTCTCTTGCAACCCTGTATCCCGGGATCTTCATCAGGTACTTTTTTTCAAACGCATGTTTAAAAAATAGTCCGATACGGCTTCGTACTATCAGTCCTGCAAGAAAAAACAGTACGATAATACCGATAGCGATCAATATGGTGACCAGTATTCTCTGAAGATCTGTATTCAGGGGAAACCATCTCGTCAGAGGTTCAAGATTTCTGTAAACCAGTTTAAATAACCACTGGAATACTGCAATTACCAAAGCAATTGGCAATATGGCCGCGACACCGCCAAGAACGGTAGTCTGAATAAATTTTCTGAGTCTTGTCAACAATCCGTTTTTCATCTTTTTTATAATAAAGTTATGGAATTCTGTGTTTGAAAAAGTATAACAAAAATTAAAAGAGAGTTAATATTATGCCTGATAAAGGAACAGGCAGAGATCTGATGGACTAAGCTTGTATTTTCTTATTCGTTAAGAAAAGTGTACCTTAGGTTATAAAACCAAATGGTATTCATAATGTTTCTATTATGATATATAATTCCTGTTAATTCGGACACAATTTGTTTATGAAGATATTACCGGTAAAAAAGAGTGTTTGCATTTTGATCATATTGCTTGCTGCCGGATCGCTGAATTATGTTTTCGGTCAGGGTTGCAGCGATGCGGGGTTTTGTACCATCAACAGCCTTAAAACCAGCTACGATACTGATCCTGAAGCTGACATACTGAATCAGATCAAGGTTGGATTTTCAAACGGGAAAGCAGATTATAATATTGATATATGGGCGGCACATCTTGAATATAGCAGGCTTGTAAAAGATAAGTTCAGTTTTGCACTGAAATTATCTTCCATATCACAGTCAGGTAATTCGATAACCGCTGCGGGTCTTTCGGATGTATTTATCAGTACTACCTATCTGGGTATAGAAGGGGCGGATTTTACAGCCGGTTTCAAACTTCCTCTCAACAATGGGAATAAAAAGAAGGATGGTTTGCCGTTACCCATGGATTACCAGTCAAGTTTAGGAACAATTGATCTGATCATGGGTGTCGGTTATACGATCAAAAAGCTCAGATTTACCCTGGCGGTCCAGCAACCGCTGACACAAAATAAAAATACTTTTTTTGCAGAAGATTATTCCCAGGATTCAAAACTCAATGGATTTCAGTCGACAAATAAGTACGTACGTAAAGGAGATGCTTTGTTCAGAATTTCTTACGGGATAGGAAATAAGGAAAAGTTGATCGTGACTCCGGGCTTACTGGCCATTTATCATTTGGCAGATGATGAATATACGAATGCCGGGGGTATGGAAATGGCAATTGATGGTTCTCAGGGATTGACTTTGAACGGGAATGTTTTTGTTGGCTATTCCATTAACCAGTCGAATATGCTGGAACTAAGTTTTGGTACTCCTTTCATTACAAGGAAAGCAAGGCCTGACGGCCTGACGAGAGAATATATTGTTACCCTTGAATACAGTATTAAGTTTTAATTTAAATCAGTGAGACTGTGATCTCATGAATTCCGTTTGACCTGTCGCTCTCTAACGCTTTAAGCGAGATTGGTTTTCCGATACTTGCATCGGGGAAAAGTGGTTTCTATTTTTGATATCCGGTAACTCTGCTTCAAGGCAGTTCATTTTTTAAAGTAAGCAACAGTTTTGTTAAATGCTTCTTCTTTCCCGTATTTTGGAGTGAAGCCGAAGTCACGTCTGGCATTTTCGGAATTGAAGGTAAAATCGGTACAGGTATAAAGTACGGCAAACCTGCTTAATTTTGGGTTATAATATATTAACGGACGCAACAGAATAGCGAACAATTCGGAAACAGCTCCCATTAAATATGCTAACCACTTTGGTATCCAAAGATTTTTTGGCCATATCCTGTAGCCGGCACCGGCAACAATCGGGTCAAAGAAATGAAAGAAGTTGGATCCGGGACTGTCGGTGATAAAATAGGCCTTTCCCATAACGTTTGTATTGTTTTCCAAAAGTGCTTTGGCTGCCAGTATATGGGCCCAGGCAATGTTCCTCACATAAACATGCTGACTTTTTGCGGAACCGTTTCCGATCCGTATATAAAAGCCGCCTCCGGCCATATTAATAAGAGGTTGCATGTGATATGGGTCCCCTTC
>JASFVU010000281.1:0-4924 GCA_050049665.1 Bacteroidales bacterium
GAAAGCAACACCATTACGGCATATATCCGTTCCGAAGAGTATAATGAAAAGGATATGGATGAGATCAGGAAATTCATGGGCAGGATGAACTGCGATTTGACCACCGTGGTTGAGGAAATCCCGGAACAAAACTGGAACCGTATCTGGGAAAGCAATTTTGAACCCGTAATCATTAAAAACAGGTGTGTGATCAGAGCGCCCTTTCACAAAAAATTTCCGGACCTGCCATTGGAGGTGATCATAGAACCCAAAATGTCTTTTGGCACAGGGCATCATCCGACAACCGGCCTAATGGCCGGGCATATGCTTGACATCAATTTCGGGAATAAAATAGTTTTGGATATGGGTTGCGGAACCGGTATATTGAGTATCCTCGCCTCGAAACTGGGAGCATCAAAAGTTATTGCGGTCGATATTGATGAATGGGCCCGCAAAAATGCAACCGAGAACAGCAAAAGGAACTCAGCCGGGAACATCCTTGTTTTATCCGGAGGTACCGGATCAATACAGGATTACACATACGATATTGTGCTGGCCAATATCAACCGGAATGTCCTGCTTGAACAGATCAGTATGTATTCAAAGGTAACCCGAAGCGGAAGTAAATTGATGGTGAGCGGTATTTTTAAAGATGACCGGAAAGCCATTGAAGGAATGGCCGGCAGATGCGGGTTTGATCTGCAGGAGATAAGTTTGTCGGAAGGGTGGCTGATGATTGAGTTTATCAGGAAATGATTATTTTTAGGATTAAGAACCAAACAGAGGATCGTATGGATCTACAATGAACGATTTTTTGATAAGGAAATTCAGTGAGTCATGCACTTCTTAAAATGTACATATAAGGTCTTTTTTTTAATTATTGTTTTACTTTCCTGCAAGTACAACGGGATCGTATCCGGTCAGACCAGGGAAGTTTTCAGTGGTGATAAATTGCTCTATGCCGACGAATTGAAGAATTACCTCAGAAACCTGCCTGAGCAATACGAAGACATCCCCGAACAATTCTTAAATGCCTGGGAAGAAGATAGTGTATTTGATGCGGAAGAACAGGATCACATTGTGAAGTTCAGCCGGTTGATGATCAAGAATAATACAAAGCCGTATCCCCATTTTTATAATTTCCTTGAGTGTATGCTTGCATTTAAAGAATATAACACAAGCATTTCAAATTATGAGAATTGGACCAAGGGATTCGAAAAAGTTCTTGAAAAAAGGAAAACAAAGACGTTTGAGATAAATAATATATTGAGATTCACTACTATCTTGTTAAAGAATAATCAGATCTATCAATCCAGCTCTACTGTATGGGAGGCAAGAGGGGGTAGCTATAAGATCTCTGACAATAAGGATCTGAGGGTGGAGTTTTCGGATATTGACCTGATCTGTTACGCAAAACGTGACAGCATGCATTTGTTTAATACTGAGGCTGTCGTGTACCCGATCGGGAATATCCTGAAAGGCGAAGGTGGGCTTGTAACATGGGAACGTGGCGGTTACAGCAGGGAAGATGTTTTTGCCGTATTGGAGGATTATGAGATTGAGCTTAAAAAATCCGAATACTTTGCCGAGGACGTGACATTCACCAACAGGATTTATTTTGATGAACCGCTTAAGGGTGTTTTACACGATAAAGTTAAATACAACAGTAATCCTGAAAAGGCAACTTATCCAAAGTTTGATTCCTATACTAAAGAATATATTATTACGGATCTGTATGAGAACATTGATTATGAAGGAGGGTTATCGATGCAGGGGGCCAAACTGGTTGGAACAGGAACCGCGGAAAAGACAGCCAAATTAAAGATCTACAGGAACGATACCCTGGTGTTAACGGCATCGTCGGTTTATTTTGGTTTTCGGAGTGACAGGGTTTCGAGTCAGAGAACTTCCGTAACCATCAAATTGAGAAATGATTCGATCTTTCATCCTGACCTGTTTTTTACTTACAGGGTAATTATCAGGGAACTGACCCTGATGAAATCGGATAATTATTCATCCCAGGGACCGTATACCAATTCATATCACAAGGTTGATATGAATTTTGATCAGCTGACCTGGAAGATGGATGAAGACGTTATGAAATTTTCCGCTCCCCGCGGAGCGGCAATTGGTAATGCCTATTTTGAATCAGTGAATTATTTTAATTACAATAAATTTATGGGCATGATGATGATGGATAATGCTCATCCGTTGGTATCATTAAAGAGTTTTGCCCGCAAATACGGCAGCGATAAATTTCCTGTGGCAGCCTATGCCGATTACCTGAGAATGCCTTTGCATCAGGTTCAGCAAAGAGCTATGCGCATGGCATACGGAGGGTTTATCTATTATGATGCGAATAAAGAGACCATAACCCTTAAACCAAGATTATACGATTACCTTGCAGCCAGTATCAATAAAATTGACTATGATGTCATCGGGTTTGAATCAGTGGTTCATGCACCACTGGAAAATGCCGTGTATAATATTAAAACAAACGATCTGGTCATCAATGGTATTCCCGAGATACATGTAAGCGATTCACAAAACGTCACCATATACCCGAAATACAACCGGATCATTCTGAAGAGTGACAGAAACTTTTCATTTGACGGAGAAGTTCAGGCCGGGTTACTCACTTTTCACGGAAGTAATTTTTTCTTTCATTACGATTCTTTCAAAATAAATTTGCAGAATGTGGATTCTCTGAGTTTGCAGTTCCTTACAGGCAAACTCGATAATTACGGACTTCCGATCGCCGATTACGTCAGAAACAGACTGCGCCATATAACCGGAGAACTTTATATCGATAAACCGGATAATAAATCCGGACGGGAGAGTTATCCCGAGTATCCTGTTTTCACCAGCAATGAGATTTCGTATGTCTATTATGAAAGACCAGATATTCAGAATGGTGTGTACGAGTCATCTGATTTTTATTTTGAGGTATATCCTTTCGTAATGGATAGTCTGGATAATTTTAACTACAGAGATTTATTCTTTAAAGGGGAATTTGTTTCAGCCGATATTTTTCCTTCCTTTGAGAAAGAATTATCTCTTCAGCCTGATAATTCATTGGGATTCAGGCATATGACACCGGATGAAGGGTACCCTGTATACCAGGGGAAAGGAACTTTCAACAACGAAATATGGCTGTCAAATAAGGGGTTGAGAGGTGACGGTAAACTGGAATACCTTACATCCACAACTTTGTCGGACGACTTTATTTTTTATCCCGATTCCATGAATACGCTGGCATCGGAATATCGTATTGCTCAAAGAACCACTGAGACCGAATATCCGAAAGTGGAATCAGTCAATGATGATATCCATTGGTTACCTTATGCAGATAAGATGTATGCAAAGAAAACAGATACCGATTTCACCATGTTCAACGATTCTACCAAACTTAACGGTAACCTGTTGCTTGAACCAAGCGGATTATCGGGAGAAGGGAAAATGGATCTGACGAATTCCGATATTCAATCCGATCTGTTCACCTATAAATCATATGATATTTATTCCGATACGGCTGATTTTTATCTGAGGTCTTTGCATACGGACGGATTCACTGTTTTAACGGACAATGTAAATGCACACATCAATTACCGGCAAAAAAAGGGATGGTTCAGATCAAATGAAGATTTCACACTGGTAAGTTTTCCGGATAACAAGTATGTAAGTTATATCGATTATTTTGTCTGGGATATGACAAAAAAACAATTGGCTATGGGAACCTGGTCTGATTCCGTAAGCGTGGAATATACGGATGAAGATATGTTTATTGAACCGGTGGGGCCAAGATACATCTCATTGCATCCTGATCAGGATTCATTGAATTTTGTTTCTCCCATAGCATATTACGACTATGAAAAGAACCACATCAATGCCACCAATGTGAAATTTATCGAAGTAGCCGATTCAAGGATATATCCTTTCGAAGGATTTGTTACAATAGAAAGGAATGCAAAAATGCGAACGCTTGAGGATGCGATTATAAGGACAGATAAATTAACGAATTACCATACAATTTATGATGCAACGCTAAATATTACGGGTAAAAACTATTATGGCGGATTTGGCAATTATGATTACATTGATGAGAATGACGAAGCTCAGATGATCCATTTTAACGATATCAGTGTCGATAGTACGGGGGTTACCGTTGCCAAAGGTGAAATATTCGAGGCCTCCGATTTCAGGCTGAGTCCTGTGTATCAGTTCCATGGACAGGCGATCCTGAGATCGCCAAATCGTTTGCTGACTTTCAGAGGCGGAGTTAAGATTGAACACAATTGCCGGGAAATAGAGCCGCAGTGGTTGTATTTTGTTTCAGAGATCGATCCCGAAGACATTTATATTCCTTTGCCTGAACAGCCTGTCAATATTGAAAGGAACAAGATATATTCCGGACTTTATTTGTATTACGATTCCGTGCATATTTACCCGGCTTTTTTCAATATGCATAAGAGTTACAGCGATAATACCATTATTTCATCCGATGGATTTCTGCACTATGACAAAGCTCAGCAATTGTTCAAAATAGGGTCCATGGAGAAAATAAACGACTTTACTTTGTCCGAAGATTACCTGAGCCTGCACAGGGAGGATTGCGATCTGTATGGAGAAGGACACGTTGATCTGGGAGAAGATCTTGGACAGCTCGGGTTGGATGCCTACGGAAATGTTACACATAATGTTCCGGAGAATAAGACAACGCTTGATGTTGTTTTGCTGGTAGATTTCTATCTGTCTGATCCTATGCTTCAGTTATTTGCCAGGGAAGTGGACAGCGCTCCGAAACTGGATCCTGTGGATATGAACAGGCCGGTGTTCGTCAAAACCCTCAACCGGCTTATCGGTCCTGAAAAATCTCAGAAATTAAAAGATGAATTGTCATTGTTCGGTACCATAAGGCAATTACCCGAAGAACTGGAACATACTA
>JASFVU010000282.1:0-4920 GCA_050049665.1 Bacteroidales bacterium
ATTTGTAGATCGTGTAAGTCGCTTATTAAAGAAAATACACCAAAAAACAAATGGCAGCCTGAGGATCACACTCTCTCTTGGTGAACAGACAGAAGAAACATACAGGCAGTGGCTGGAATACGGAGCACATCGCTATTTGTTGAGGATAGAAACTTCAAACCCCGGTCTGTACGCAAGAATTCATCCGGTCGATACGAAACATGATTTTGCCAGGCGGATGAGATCCCTTGAATACCTTAAGAAAACCGGATACCAGACAGGTACGGGTGTCATGATCGGATTGCCTTTTCAAACGTATGAACACCTTGCCGATGATCTGTTTTTTATGCGTGATTTCGGAATCGACATGGTCGGGATGGGCCCCTATCTTGAACACAGAGATACCCCTATGCTCAGATACAAAGAAAGCCTGTGGTCGCTTAAAGAGCGGTTTTATGCAACCCTCAGGATGATTTCCGTCCTGCGCCTGATGATGCCGGACATTAACATTGCTGCAGCTACTGCTCTTCAGTCGATCGATAAACTGGGAAGGGAAAGAGCCCTGATGGCAGGAGCCAATGTGATCATGCCGAACATTACTCCCGGAAAATACAGAGACAATTACAGATTATACGATAATAAACCATGCACCGATGAAAATACAGAAGATTGTACAGACTGCCTGACCGCCAGGATCGGAATAACAGGTAACAGAATTGGTTTTGGAGAATGGGGAGATTCAAGGCATTACACACAACGGCATTCAGGGGATCCGGCAGCAAGCACCCATCCTTCGCCCCGAGACTTCGGGGCTTTGGATGGCAAAGTTATTGATTAACTGAATAATCGATTAACTGGTGAAATGAAGATACTGATAAGCTCATAGTTTGTTTCAGTTAATCAATTCACCAGTTTATCAGTTCCCCAATTACACATTTAAACAAGTAACCAAACAGCCAACAGCCTAATAACCCAACACACTTACCTCCACGGGCTCCATTCCATGGTCATTTTGTCGCGTTCTCTGGTTTTGCCTGTCGTATTGTTTACCTGGTAGTAACTGACCCCGTCATCTTCAAACAGGCAGGTTATTGTTTCTACTTTATGCCTGGCATGCGGATCATCGGTGTAATAATTCACAAGCAACGTTTTGTGTACAATTCCCTTATTCTGGTATACATAACGGCTAACATTGCCCAGATCGTTTATCTCAACGATGGTTTTCCAGTTTTCTGTTTTTTTATTATTTACAAACGATACATTTTTCAATGTATAACCGGCATCAAATTCATAGGTAAATACTCCATCGGCAAAGTCATTGGCCGGATCGGTCCGTCGTGTCAGAATATGGGAATTACCCTGTTTTGTTATGGAATATGTCATGATGTTGCATACTTTCTTTTCATCCTGAGGCTTTGACCGGTCACAAAAATTTGTTATTTCAAAAGCAGTTATTCGATTGTTGTTGTATTCATACTGTTTTACCTGCGCAAGATGAACGAACAGGAGAGGGCCTTTCCGGTATTGATTATCCACCTGATAGAACTGAATATACCTCTTTATTTTTGTAACATTTCCGGCCCGGTTAAAGAATATGGAATCGATCGGGATTTTATAAAGTTTTATTCCTGCTTTGCTTACGATCGAACTTTTGCTGTTTATTCTGAGGACAGTATTGCTTTTCGCATAAACATACGAACAGTTAAAATACGGAGACTCAATGGCAATGATCTTTTCAGCAATGGTGTCAATAACGATCTTAATGGGTTTATCCGATAAGTTAACCCTGGTTTTCCAGGGTGTATAAGGCTGATCGATCGTAAATATCAATCTGTAATTGATGTAATCGCTCAGCATGGAATCACCTGTTATCCTTATGTTATTTTGGTGAATAATGACATCGTCGGAGAATGTTTTCAAAGAAGCTTCCAACAGGCGGGGTAATTCAGCTCTGAGGAAGGTTACTGAATCAAGGATCTCTTTTCTTCTTTGAATGGAATCACGCACGAATTTTTCACGTGCCAGAATCGAGTCCCTGATGAATTGCATTCTTGCTTCAATGGAATCCTGAATGAACTGAAACCTGGCATCCAGTGAATCCTGGTTGATGTCTGTAAGACTATCCTTAGATTCAGATTGATAATCAGGTTTTTGCCGGACTTCATGGTTTGGCCGGTAAAGATTTCTCCCACGCAGGGTATCGGTAGCCGTTTGAGCATTGATATGCCCTGAAATACCAAGGCAGGCAATCAGCATCAAATAGTTTACTGAACGGATTCTCAGGAAGGTTGAAATTTTCATTTTGATATGGACGGTTTTAAGATAAATTAATTCAAGATACAAATTTTTCTTCACCTTAAAGACAGGAGATAAATGAAGTTTTATTCGTGCGACTGATATTTTATGAGCAGGGCAAAATAAAATTGCACGGTCGAATCCTGCCAAAGGCGGGACCGGGGATAAATATCCGCCTTTTGAAGCAGGATAAAAAAATTCATGGAGATCCCCTTGCAGCAGCAGGGGCATTTTACAATTCGATCCTGCAATTTCCGATTATTTCCCTGGCTTTTGCCGTGAGCTTTAGTCCTTCCGGATCTTGTTTTTTGTTCAGCAGTTCAATTTTTTCCAGCACATCATAAAACAGGTTCCATCCTTTGCGCTCTCTTTCTGCCTGTATTCTCAGATCGCTGGGATCACCTGCTGTAAAATTTATTGCTTTTTCCAGCCGGTTTGAATTTTCAAACAGAAACCGGCGGCCCGGTTGATCTTCGCCGCGATCAAAAAAACGATTACCCTGAATTGCATAACGTAACAGACAGATTGTTATCGGGATGGTTGAAATAAAGCATCCTGTAAACGGGTCGACTTTCTCCTTTAGCCGGGCAACATTGTTTGAAATATAACCAGCGTATTCAGAAAAATAGAGGGTACGGATGTAATCGCCGGCGATATTTCCGAACCTGGCTGCTTTTATGGCTTCCCGTGCAAAGGCCTCTTTGTCGTGTCGCATGATCAGACCATCTTTATGCAAATAAGCCAACCTGGTTTTCTTTCCATGACCAAGAGCGGAAAGAAGATAACACTGGTCTTCGGCACGACCGATAAAGGTAGGTGTAAACGGACGGTATTTTCTCAGGAAGTCAATTAAGATACCATTCGTACCTCCTGTTACATGAATGCGTTCTATGCATGTTGTTTTGCCATTGATGTCCGAATTTTCCCGGTATCGTGTCATCAATTCGCCCCGGGTCGACAGCGCCATAAGCATTTTGCTGAAAAATATCAGTTCTTCTCCCTTGGGAACTTCTTCGGGAAACGGAACATCGGGAGTATACAACCCTTTGTGAATATCTTTTTCGTTTACAAGAGCGCCTGCAATCATACCCAGCTCGAGTTCTTCATTATGACTTCCAATGCCTGTTGCTCCCCAAAGGGGTGTTTTAAAATGTTCAAGGGCTGAAGATCCGGTTTGTTCAATCAGTTCTTTTTGTGCAAATACCTGGTCGAGATCAATTTTGAACGTGGCCCTGATTTTTTGGTTTATCACAACACTCCAGAGAGCGGCGATCGCTTTCAGGAAACTGTAGTGACGTCCGTACTCTCCGTCCACTCCGAAAACTCCCAGCATATTCCGTGCTTCATTTTCGTGAATGTCCGTATCCAACAGTTCCATGAAAAATTCATCCAGAAGTTGCCTGGTATCCTGCTCTGTAAAAACATATACATCAAGGTTCTTTAAACCTCCATGATGTTGCAACTCCCGGGCAATGTATTGTCTTGCTATTCCCTGTAATCCTTTATGGGTAACCGACACGGATAAAATACAGATCACTTTTTCTTCTTTCAGGTTCCCTCGCTTTTTTTCTTCTTCCATTGATCTGTCCAACCCGGTCAGCCCGTAAAGGATCTCGTTAGCCTCAGGTTTTACTCCTATCTGAACAGGATGATCAAACCAGAAAAGCTGTTGCTCTGACATGGCTTTTTTCAGTTCTTCCTTCAGATCACTATCATAGTGAAGCGATTCTATATCCGTATTTTTGTTTGGGATACCAAGTAGAACATTTGAAGTGAATATCAGTTCACGACCCGGTTCCGAAACAGGATTGCGGTTTGTTTGTGTTATCTTTACCAGCCTGGAAGCACGTAACTTCTCAGCATGGATATGAGGGTTACTGAAAACATCTACTCCTTCAGGAAAGAATACCTGCCAGAATTTATCGTAAAATACCTTGTCGGCCGTAGACGGAGATCCTTTGAGATAGGTCTCAAGATCAGAAAGTGCTTCCCGAAATGAGGAGTGTGCCTGTTCTGCTCCTGAAATCTCATTTTCAATATCCGTTAGTCTTTTACAATAAAATTCGGAAAGGTCATTCAGACTCTGATCTGTGTGATCTTTATGCAGTGCCCTTTCGGCTTCATGAAACAGGGGATGATCTTTCCCGGAAAGACAAATGAGAAAAGCACTGTTGAGTTTATTCGCAGGGGAAGTATTTTCATTCGAAAATAATTCGTCGGCATTGAGTATCAGTTTTAGCGGCTGACAAAACAAGCACCTGGCAATATATTGAAACTTTTCTGAGATGGGATGACCATTTTTAAGCAGGCATTAAAGATATAAAATTCACCTGTCAACTTCAGGGTTAATTGTATTATAAAAAGCTTAATATTGCATATTGTAAAAAGTTCCGGTAAATAAAAAAAGCTGCCTTACGGGCAGCTTTTTTCAGATCAAAAATAATAAATGATAGTTTATTCTTCTTCTTCAGGAATTCCTGTTCCGTAATAAGCCGAACGTACATATTCGCCACCGGCTTCAACATTATAAACATACCTGAATCCATCGTAATAGCTGCTGTATGAAAAATTCGGATCTTCTTCATCATCACTTGTAGTACCATCGTCCCTGAAGTCATTCACATTTCTGACATATTCCGAACCGTT
>JASFVU010000283.1:0-4917 GCA_050049665.1 Bacteroidales bacterium
ATATTTTCTTTATCATTTTGTTATTGGCTCCGATTGATTTTAAAAGTCCGATAGTTTTTGTCCGGTCAAGAATAATAATGATCAGTCCGGATATCATGTTTACTACGGCTACCACGATCATCAGCAAAAGAATGATAAAAACGTTCATATCCAGAAGGTTTAACCACTGAAAGACCTGGGGATATTTTTCGGCAATACTGATTACCCTTAGTCTCGATCCGTCATCAAGAAAATGAAATCCTGCAATTTCTCTTACCATTCTTGTAATCTGTTCAATTTGACCGTAATCGTCAATCAGTATTTCAAAACCACTGATCTGGTCATCATCCCAGTTGTACAGCCTTCTTATATGGCCTATATCAACAAGAATAAATTGTTCATCGAAGTCTTCCAGGCTGGTTTCAAAAATACCACTGATCCTGAAACGCCTGGCCCTTGGGCGGTCATCAAAAAAGAACATGGGGAATTCATCCCCGACAGTTAATTTCAGAAGCGAAGCCAATTTACTGGAAATTAGAACATCATTTGTTTTTGTGGAATCGGTTGTCTGAAAGCTCTTCCCTTCTACAAGACAAGCATTGAAAAAGCTCCAGTCAAATTCAGGTCCGATACCTTTGGCAATCACTCCCTGATTTTCTTTCCCGGCTTTAATAATCCCGGCTTTTGTAGCGAAAGTCTGAATGTGTTTTACATGCGGAATACTTTTTATGACAGGTAAGAATTCCTGATCGGAAGAAATGGGAATGGACTCAAAAGAATTGTTTGCATCGAAATTCAGGATCTGTATGTGACTTCCAAACCCTACGACTTTATTACGTATTTCGTTCTTAAAACCGGTTACCACCGCCAACGATACGATCATAACAGCGATACTCAGAGAAATTGAAAAGACAGATAAGCGTACGATCGATCGTGAGATCAATTTTCTGCCTTCCTTATCGAAGGTGAACCGTCTGGCTATGAAATACTCTGTTTTCACTGTTTTCAATTTTTGCAGAGATCATAAAAATAGTAATTTAGCTGTGCATTCACCATGGATTCAATGATGAAAAATAAGATTGCTTTTCTTTACGGGTATGTTTTTGCTGTATGCGTTCTGTTTTCGGGATGTGGAAATACAACAGGTGATCAGCTTGTTGAACCGGGAGCTTATCAGACAGGACAATATATTGATCTGCTTACAGGAAAAAAGGTCGGTATTGTGGCAAATCATACTTCCATGATAAGGGATGAGCACCTGATTGATACATTATTGAAGAGAGGGGTGAATGTGGTGAAGATCTTTTCTCCCGAACATGGTTTTAAAGGAACTGCTGAGGCAGGTGCACTGGTTCAGGATGATCGGCACGGTCAATCCTTTATTCCTGTGGTTTCCTTATACGGACTGAAAAAGAAACCCGACACATCCGATATGAAGGATCTTGACCTGGTTGTTTTCGATCTTCAGGATGTCGGAGTGAGGTTTTATACTTACCTGAGTACACTGCATTACATAATGGAAGCCTGTGCTGAAAATGACATCCCGCTGATTGTACTCGACAGGCCAAACCCGAACGGGTTTTATATAGATGGGCCCGTATTGGAAGCTGAATTCAGATCTTTTGTCGGGATGCATCCTGTACCGGTAGTGTATGGAATGACGATCGGTGAGTATGCAGGTATGATAAACGGGGAAGGCTGGTTAAGAGATTCGGTACGATGTGAGCTTACTGTCATTCAATGTTCCGGCTACCATCATTCATCATATTATATACTTCCTGTAAATCCTTCACCAAATTTAAGAAGTCAGAAAGCAATATACCTGTATCCTTCTGTAGCTTTTTTTGAAGGAACGATCGTTTCCGAAGGAAGAGGTACTGATTATCCATTCCTTGTTGCAGGGCATCCCGATTATCCGGACAAAGATTTTTCTTTTATCCCGCATAAGAAGAATAAAGATGATCCTGAACCCAAGTTGAGCGGAAAGACCTGCTATGGAATGGACCTGAGAGGTCTGGATATTGATTCGATAAGACTGACACAGGCAATTGACATCTCATACCTGACGGATATGTATATTGCCCTTGGCAGGCGTAATGATTTTTTTACCGGTTATTTTGATCTTCTTGCCGGAAATGATCAGTTTAGAATGCAATTGATCCGCGGAGCAGATACCCGGGAGATCAGATCATCATGGCAATTTGAAATTGAGAAATTTAAGAAGATCAGACAGAAATATTTGCTTTACCCCTGAAGAATGGTCGGCTGGATCCTGGTTCCTTGGTGCTGGGTGCTGGAAAGGTTTAATCGTGTAATTGATTAATTGATAAAACTGGTGAACTGATTAAATGAAATATACGATTGGCTTATCAGAATCTTCATTTCACCGGTTATTCGATTAATTCAGTTAACCGGAATTTACAGGTTGATTTTTGAAATTTCTTTCTCTTCTCACCTCATCCACTACCCGACTAATCAACTCATCAGGGATAAACACCTTCTCACTTTCTCATCATCTCATCTCTCACTTTTGGCGGGAAGCTTCAATTATGTCCTGCTAACAGATGAGTAGGATACTTCTGCCTGTTCCCCGGAAATTTTCCCGGGGTATTCCTGAAGGCCTTTTGCGAGACATTCCATAGCGATCTTCAGCTGATCCAGGTTGATTACATAAGCTATACGAACTTCCTGCCTGCCAAGGCCTCCCTCGGTGTAAAAACCGGCCCCCGGAGCAAACATTATGGTGTTCCCCTTGTATTCAAAATCACTTAACATCCACATGGCAAATTTTTCAGCATCATCGACAGGCAATTTTGCCATAATATAAAAAGCACCCTTTGGTTTGGTACAGAATACTCCCGGGATCTTATTCAGGGCACCTGTCAGATAATTCCTTCTGGAAAGGTATTCATTGAATACTTCGGTCATATATTCATCCGATGAATCAATGGCTGCCTCACCTGCTACCTGTCCGACATATGGCGGGCTTAACCTGGCCTGGCAGAACTTTAAAGCGGTTTCCCTCAAATGCTTGTTTTTAGTAATTAAGGCTCCCGTTCTCAGTCCGGTAGCGCTGTAACGTTTGGACAGGGAATCAATGAGAATGGCATGCTGATCCATTCCCTCCAGTTGCATGATCGAGATAAATTCTTCACCGTCATAGACAAACTCCCGGTATACTTCGTCGGAAAGAAGGAATAAATCATATTTCAATACCAGATCACGTATCTGTTCCAGTTCTTTCCGGCTGTAAACATGGCCGGTCGGGTTATTCGGATTGCATATGATGATGCCCTTTGTACGGTCGGTAATCTTTTTTTCGAATTCGGAAATAGGAGGTAAAATAAATCCATCCTCAATGTGCGATGTAATAGCAACGACATTGACATCCGTGGAAGTGGCAAAGCTGTAGTAATTGGCATAGAATGGCTCAGGCACCAGTATTTCGTCATCACCATTCAGGCAGGTAAGCAGTGTAATGGTAATAGCTTCCGATCCTCCTGTAGTGATAAGAATATCTTCATAATTCACATCTATATTATGGCGCTTGTAATACTCAACAAGCTTTCGCCGTAAAGATTCCATACCGGCACTATGACTGTATTCCAGAACGTTTGCTTTAAGATTCCGAATGGCAGACAGGGCCTTATCGGATGTCGGGATATCCGGTTGACCGATATTTAACCGGATGACATTCTTTCCTTGTTTGATAGCATCTTCGGCAATTGGCACCAATTTCCTGATAGGGGAATTCGGCATCAATGTTCCTCGTTTTGAAATTTTAGGCATAGTATAGTTGAATTATAGTGAAAAACAAACTCACAGATAAATGGTATCTGTGAGTCACAATTATCTGTATGATGATTTTTTTAATTTGCCGCCGCTTCAGCTTTTGGTTCTACTTTACCCTTTATTCTCAATATGACCGGGGTCTCGGAAGCATTGGAATATACGCTGATGGATTTAGAGAATTGTCCTATTCTTCTTGTGTCATATTTTGCTTTTATTACAGCTGATTCTCCCGGATTAATGGGTTCTTTCGGCCATTCCGGTACTGTACAGCCACAAGAACTACGGACATTGCTCAATATCAAAGGTTCGGTCCCGGTATTGGTAAGATCAAATTCAAAAATGCCGTTTCCTCCCTGCTCAATAACACGAAATTCCGATTCGGTCCCGGTAAATTCCATCGCCGGCCCGAAAACCGATTTATCTTCTTTTACAGCAGGAGTCTGAGAACAACTGTACGTAAAAGTTGCAATGACAAATAAGATGCTTACAATAATCTTTTTCATGATAATTTCGGATTTTACAGTTTGCTAATTTAAAGATATTTTACGTAGATCGTATATTTTTAGTTCAATTATGTCAATAATCATACGAAAATTAATATATCCTTAAGGATAGTGAAAAGTATTTCATCTGATCCTTTGAACGTAGTTTATTGAAAATGGTTTTGATCGGGCGGGGAAAATGTAATCGTCCGATAAATTCAGATTGTGAATCTTAATTTATATTTTTACGCGGTTTTTCACCCTCAAAAATAAATCATTATTGCAAATGGAGATTCCGAGCAAGTACAACCCGAAGGATGTGGAAGAGAAGTGGTATAACTATTGGACAGAGCACGAACTTTTCAGATCGGTCCCCGATGATCGCGATCCTTATACCATTGTCATTCCGCCGCCGAATGTAACAGGGGTTCTGCATATGGGGCATATGCTGAACAATACCATTCAGGATATCCTGATACGCAGAGCAAGAATGAAAGGGAAAAATGCATGCTGGGTGCCGGGAACAGACCATGCATCCATTGCTACCGAGGCAAAAGTGGTGGCCAAATTAAGGGATGAAGGAATTAAAAAAAGCGATCTTCCGAGGGAAGATTTTATGAAACATGCCTGGGAATGGAAAGAAAAGCATGGCGGAATTATCCTG
>JASFVU010000376.1:0-3977 GCA_050049665.1 Bacteroidales bacterium
TATCGTATCTCCCTGTGTTGCATAGATATATTCAGGTACTGAAGGGAGAAACCTGATCAGATTAGTAGGGCAGCAGGAGCAATCGAACCAACTGCTTCTGGTGCATGACCCCTGGTTAAATTGATACTTACCATCGGACTCCAGGGGATTTGGATAAAAGAAATGTGTACCATCGAGCGATAAGCCGGAAATAAGACCATTATAAAGCGTGCGTTCTATAACATCATAAAAAGCCACATTGCCCGATTGCCTGAACAATCTGTGGTTCCAGCAGACACTGCCGATAGCTGCACACGTTTCGCTATACCCGGTCCTGTTTGGCAATTCATAATCGTCGCCAAAAGCTTCTCCTTCTCCCCTGGCACCTATTCCCCCTGTTATATATGTTTTTTTGTAAGTCATATTCTCCCAGATATTCCGAACAGCCCGCTGGTAATCAGTATCGTTCAGCATTGTGGCTATATCAGTCATGGCAGCATACATGTATGTGCCTCTGACAGCATGGCCAACGGCTTCTTCCTGTTGGACAGGAGGGATATGATCCTGGGTATAAGCTGTTGAAATATACCCGCCATACAATTCGTGATTTTCAGGATTTCCCCTGTTATCCAGAAAATATTTCGCCATATCGAGATATTCCTGCTTTCCTGTTATTTTGTATAACTGAATTAATCCTGTTTCGATGATCTGATGACCGGGCACAGCAGATACTTGTCCGGCGCTGTCACCAAATGTCTTTACGATCAGGTCAGCGTTTTTAAGCGCTATATCTAAAAAGTTACGTTTACCGGTTGATAAATAATGAACTGCTGCAGCTTCGTACATATGTCCGGCATTGTATAGTTCGTGACTGCCGGACAAAGATTCCCATCGTTTTCCTTCTTCAACTCTAACCCACGAAGCGGGAGGTTTTGTCGGATCAATGGTCCTCCAGGTGGTTATGTATCCGTCAGGTTCCTGCCCGATGGCAATCATTGCGATCAATGAATCCAGTAATTCATCGAGCCCAGGATTGGGTTCACTCAATAGTGACAAGGCGGCACCTTCAATGATTTTATAGACATCCGAATCATCAAATGGCATTGCCCCTTTTGTTTCTCCTTTCATTTTCCCGCCGGCAATAAGAAAATTGTCGAATCGCCCTTCTTTTTCGCATTTTGCTATTGCGTAAGGAATAGTTGTATATTGAACAGTATGCAATAAGGGCTTCCAGAAATTATCCGTCAGGTGAACCTGGCGTATGTCCACAGTACTTATCGGGTAATCATTTCCGATTTTTTCATCGGAAGGTGTTTTTTGTGTGCAGGAGAGTAAGGTCAGCACAAGGGTCGCTGAAGCTGTCAGATAAACCCGGATTAAATTTTTGTGTTTCATTGTATTGATTTTCTTTTTGGGCTATCTAACTTGCCTTATTCATCAATTCGCAGATTGATCTGTGCCAAAGCAAGTTAGCCCGATTTAGTTACACTAAGTTTTCTGCAAAAACCAAGTGTAACTAAATCGTAATCAGTTTAATAAATGAAATTTATAAATTTAACAGGCTAAATTACCAAAAAAAGAAAATAAAAGTAAAAAATACCCTTATTTTTTAGATATTAGCAAAAAAAAATGATGAAACAATTTACCCTCTTATTTTTATTGATACGGACATGTTTGCTATCTGCCCAGGATGCAATCATAAAGATCGATATTGACCGGGTCATTGACGAAATCGATCCGAAAATTTACGGTATATTCATGGAACCTATCGGTTTCAGCAGAAATGGAATTACCTGGAACACCTTATATGGCCCTGTCTACAACCCGGAGTCACCCCTGGCCAATAAAGACGGTTTTAATACTGAATATATAGAAGCTGCCAAAGAACTTCGGTTGACTAACATGCGCTGGCCGGGTGGAAATTTCGTTTCAAATTACAACTGGCAGGATGGTATTGGTCCAGCAAACCAAAGGCCTGTGCGAAAAGAATTGGTATGGGGTTATAATGAAACCAACCAGGTTGGCACGGATGAATGGGTACAGCTCAACAAAGCTATTGGTTCCGAAAATGTTGTTTGTATAAACATGGGTACGGGTACTATTGATGATGCCCGTTATTGGGTGGAATATTGCAACGGTGAGCAAGGCACGTATTATGCTGATCTTCGGGCAATGTATGGTCATCCCGAACCATTCGGGATAAAATACTGGTGCCTGGGAAACGAGGTAGATGGTGAGCCCTGGATAATGGGATATAAAAATACAGAAGATTATTGCAGGATGGCAAAAGAAATTGCCAAAGCAATGAAAAAAACCGACCCGGATATATCCCTTGTTGCCAACGGATCATCGTATTACCAGCCAAACATGGACTGGGTTGAATGGAACTGGAAAGTAATTAATGAGCTCAGGGAGCATGCCGACTTTTTATCCTTACACCGGTACTGGGAATATTCGGATGATTATTATGAATACATGGGGAAGCAGGCTATGGAACTGGAAGAGAAAATAGCTATCCCTGCCGCCCAGGCAAAGGCCGTTCAGAGTATCTATAAAATGGAAAAACCCATGTATCTTTCATTTGACGAATGGGCGCCTCATGGCAAAGGATTAATATCAACGCTGGCAGCAGCCCAGTTCCTGAATGCGTTTATTCGTCATGCGGATATGGTGAAAATGGCTAATTATACTTTGCTGACTTCCATACTGGGTATTGATCCTGAAAGTAAGAAGACCTTTAAAACCCCTTTCTTTTACACCTTTCAAATGTTTTCAAACAATTGTCATGGCAAATCCATCGATGCCCGGGTAAAATGCGATACATTTAATGTGGATGGTTTTTATAAAGGAATTCCTTATCTGGATGTTTCGGCAGTTTACTCTGAGACCGGGAAATCATTGATCATAAACGTAGTAAACCGACATAAAGAAGAAGCTATTAAAACCAATTTGCTTTGTATTACGGGAAATTTCTCCGGTAAAGCAAATGTAAAGGAAGTATACCGAGACGATCCGAAAGAATTATACACCTATGGCAAAAGGGAGGAGTACAAACCTGAATCGCATGAGATCTCTGCCGACAGATCAAAAATTACCTGCTCTTTTCCTCCTCACTCCTTTACCCAGATCGTTGTCGGGATTGACCATTAAAATGCAGAGTTCAAATATTCGCTCTTCCTTATCGTAACATTATAAACAGGACAGGAAAATTGTGAGAGCACTTGATCAGGACAAGGTTACCGGTTACTTCCGGTTTTTCAAAGGAGTTAATATTGGATAATTGTTTACAAATCATTAATATTGCAAGCCCTTTTTCAAGGGAGAATTAAAAATGAATAATTAATAATGTATAATGTTATTTAAAAATCATCATTATTAATTTTTGATTATTCATTCTACATTAAAACGGTCCCATAGCTCAGCTGGTTAGAGCACCTGACTCATAATCAGGGGGTCCATGGTTCGAGCCCATGTGGGACCACATAAACAGAGTGAGTGTGAGTTTTGAGAGTGAGACTCACACTTTTTTGTTTTTTCAGGATCGTACAAAGCACACTTGGGCGAGAAGTCTATGCCGATGCATTTTTCGTAGCAATTTTGAAGGATGAAAAATTGCCCAGAAAAAGCAATCGGTAAGCCCATGTGGGACCACATAAACAGAGTGAGAGTAAAGAACGAGAGTGAGTTGCTCTCACTCTGTTTCTCAAACCTCACACTTTTTCGTGTCCGGTCTATAATAATTATTAAGGAAAAACGTGCACAAGACTCACACTTTTTTGTTTTTTCAAAATCTCGAAACCACTGTCAGAACAAGCTCTTTGATCTTTTCCGAACTGGAATCGATCACTTCCTGTTTCTCTTCACGCGTTGCCGGATCAATGTCGGTACGCCAGGTGTCGTAATACGTGCACAACGAAATAGCCGCATAAGAAACACCCAGTTCATGGGCCAGGATAGCTTCGGGTGCTGTCGTGGTATTCACGACATCGGCTCCCCAG
>JASFVU010000284.1:0-4887 GCA_050049665.1 Bacteroidales bacterium
AAGACACCAGGAACATCACAATAAAATAAATAACAAGGGGGACGGCTATCCTAATAACATCCATCGGTATTTTTACAATGTATTCTCCCTTCAGGGAAAACATCACCAGAATGGTAAATAGCAAAGCGATCAGGGTCAAAGGACTGATTCGCGGAATAAATTTTTTGTGGTACCAGTTTTTATCCTTTACCCTGATAAGTATAAATCTTGTCAGAAACCCTGCTATGAAAGGAATACCCAGATAAATAAACACACTTCCCGCGATCTGTTTTATGGTTATTTCAACACGAAAGCTTTGCAACCCCAGCCAGTCCGGTAAGATTGTCAGAAACACATAGGCATACACTGAGAAAAAAAGCACCTGAAAAATGGAATTAAAGGCTACCAATCCGGCAGCGTATTCCGTATCTCCCCCGGCCAGTTCATTCCAGACGATGACCATGGCAATGCACCTGGCCAATCCGATCAGGATCAATCCCGCCATATAGTGCGGATAATCCTGCAGAAAAAAAATTGCTAACAGGAACATCAGCAAAGGGCCGATCAGCCAGTTCTGAACAAGAGATAAACCCAGTATCTTCAGATTGCGAAATACCTCACCCAACTCTTCATACCGTACTTTTGCCAAAGGCGGATACATCATGACGATCAGTCCTATCGCAATGGGAATATTGGTCGTACCGGAACTCATGGAATTCCAGAAACCTGCAATGTCGGGAAATAAATACCCCAGGAAAACGCCAATGAACATAGCGAAAAAAATCCACAGGGTCAGGTATCTGTCATGAAACTTAAGTTTTTGTTTTTCTCTGTCCATAATCCAGTAATATAGTTATACCGAAGTCTGTTCTAACATCCTGACTTTTCACAAGAACATCCGCATTCGGGTTCGGTACCTTTTAACATTCCGTTTATGACAGCAGCAGCACAACCTACTCCGGCATTCACCCGGATCGCTCCTGCCGGACAATTACGCACGCAGGCGCCGCATTCCATGCAGCGGTCACGATCAGCGATCATTGCTTTCCTGTCTCTCAGTTCAAATACTTCGTGGGGACAGACGTTGATGCACATTCTGCAACCGGTACATTTCTCCGGTTCAAGATGCAACGTAACAACATCTTTCAGATAGATCATTCTATTCATGCCTTCCGTTCAAAAAAATTTACTCAGTATAAACAGTGTCAGTCCGGTTACAATTGCAATTATCTGCAAAGGAACGGCCACACGCATTTCTTTCCTTACCCCCGACAAAGAGGTATAAACCGAAGCACCGGTAAAATTCATTGCCAGGTAAGAAGAGATCGCAGACAATAAAAAAAACCAGGAAACTATTTCGATCCCGTTTCTTCCCAGATAATTTCCGGAATACAAAAACAAAGCTGTCAGAAGACCTGTTTCCGCTCCCTTTAATGAAAAACTTCCGAACGGAATTACAGGAAGCAGTAACGGGGTCAGTACCGTACCGGAAAGAAATCCTCCCATTACAGCTACAATCAGCTTCCCTGCCGAGAGACGCATTGCCTCCAATGAAAAACCTTCCTGCCCTGCTCCGGATAAAAAAAGTAAAAAAATCAATGTCCCGATCAGCCAGTATCTGGCATTTACAATCTCCACAGGTACAAGTTTCAGCCTGTCAAAAAAAGCAAACTTCACTTTTCGCATGTCTTTATCCGCCTTATATCCGGCCTTAATAAATTTATGTATATCACCGGCACGCACCGGACCATACACAACAGAAAATCCACTGTATTTTTTCACTTCGTGGGCAGCAATTCCAACGGCACCTAACTGGGGAACAATTAATTTTCTGTGGCTTACCACTTCTTCCAGGGCAGTTTTCCTGATACGGTGTATCAATTCGGCCGTGCCGAATGTGCCTTTTCCTGCTGCGCACCACACATTGATTCCTTTGGTATCAAGAACCAGTATCCAGGCATCGAGACCACCGAGATTCTTTCGCAAAGTATCGAAAGTGAGTTTGTAGTTTGCCGTAACAAATACATCGGAAGCATTTGCAGGTTTCCCTACCGCGTATAAACCGGGAGTCACTTTGTAGGAATTACGAGAGATCCCCCACCTGACCCTGACTGCTCCCAATATGTCCCTGAAAATCAATCGTGTTGATACGTGAGGTATCTTTGATACGAGAGGGACCAATACCGAAGGAGTGAAATTATCCATTGTCTCTGAGGTTTTCATCATAAAATTTGCGAAAGGCAACTTTTATCTCATCCCGCACACGATAAAACTCACTCATAATCAATTTTTCCGGCCCGACAACTTGTGACGGATCATCGAACCCCATATGAAGCCGGTGCTTGACCTTTCCCAAAAATGCAGGACAGGTTTCATTCGCTCCTCCGCATACGGTGATCACATAATCCCATTCTTCGTCAATGTATTTCTCTACGGGATCGGAAGTATGACGGCTGATATCAATACCTGATTCTCTCATTACCCTAACGGCTTTTTCATTTACCTTCCCTGAAGCCCGGGTTCCTGCCGAAAAAACCTTGAGATTTCGGTCAAATGACTGCAGGAACCCTTGAGCCATCTGACTTCGGCAACTGTTCCCGGTACATAATATCAATATTCTCATATTTTACAGAATCATTTGTAATAGCAACCATTGTGCCCATGTATTTCAAACAGGCATAAATTTCTGAAACAGATCTTTTGCTTCGTCCCATTTCTCCCGGTTAATACAATACCTGATCTTAGGGGCTTCAATCTCTCCCTGGATCAACCCGGCTGCCTTCAATTCCTTCAAATGCTGAGACAGGGTGGATTTGGCAATGGGCAGAATATCCGTCAGATCACCACTGTAGCAGCACGACTGCTTCGATAATAACTCAAGTACGTACATTCTTACAGGATGTCCCATTGCTTTTGCATAACGTGCAATTTTTCTGTGTTCGGAAGTAATCGGATCTTTTTTCATAATTCGTAGTTCGTAAAACTACGAACAAAATAAATTAATTTTACTGAAATTTCAAAAAGATAAGGCTGATTTTTTATATTAATCCAATTTCCTGAGAACATTTATTGCCCTGTCGGCCAATTTGTAAGGCACAAAAATATGGTCGTGATGGTAGGCGGCAACGGCATTGCAGCTAATGCATTCATTTGCAAGAGCGTTTGATACCCTGGCTGTTAAGCCAACCGCTTCCAGAGAAGAATGCACAGTCAGTGTAATCCACGCAGCAACAAAAGAATAAGAATATCCCATCTGATCTGCTTTTTTCTTTTCCATGATAGCCGTTGTTCCTTCCTGCTCTTTAAAATGGCACAAAACTTCGGAATAGTCAATATTCTCCGGATTTTGTTCAGTAATAAATACATACCGTCCCTTATTCAATTTCGGAGCTACTTTTTTAATTAACGAATGACCCTTTTTACTCATGTTTCTCTCTATTTTGGTAAAATCACCTGAAATGACCTTGAGGCAATGATTTCCCCTTCGAAATATACAAAGATTTCCCATTTCCCTGCTTTGTCCTCTGCAGGAGGCCGGATGCCATCACCGATAAAAAAACGAAAATCATTTGAATTCACATAGTATTCACCGGTAAAATCAGGTTCCGGCTTCCCTCTTTTCCCGATAAAAGGAGGATGCTTAATGCAAAAAGCCAGTTTCAGCCCCTTTCCTCCCCGGATCCGCAACACCATACCGAACTCATTTCCTTCAGCGGCCTCTATGGTTTCTGTAAATTCCAGTATTTCCGGTAATTCTTTAGTGCTGGTGTCCCAGGCAGAATAGCGCCCGTAAGTATCAATCCGGATATCGGGTTTTTTCTTTTTCACTGAACTGAATAATCACGACAATATTAGTGTATTTTAGCCAGCATATTCTCAAAAGAATGCCAGGAAAATCAAATTTTCACAAAGGAGTATTTTATGCATCGGCTACAGCTCTGCTTTGGGGGGTACTGGCTATTGTACTGAAAGTTTCACTAAAGAACTTTTCCCCTGTTGATGTAGCATGGGCCAGGTTTTTTGTTGCGTTCATACTTCTTTGTTTATACCTCTTTATTCGTAAACCTTCCTCTTTTCATTTTCTGTTACGTCCGCCTTTACTGGTCTTTGCTGGTGCCGCATGCCTGGGTTTGAACTACCTTGGGTTTATTTCGGGTATTAATCTTACAACACCTGGCATTGCCCAGATCTTCATTCAAGCAGGTCCGGTTCTTCTTGCCCTGTCGGGATTTATTTTCTTTAAAGAAAAAGCTTCTGTCCGACAGATCACAGGACTTGTTCTGGTGTTTGGCGGAATGACTGTTTTCTATCATGATCAGATCCTGATACTGGCGGAAAATGTCAGAAAATATCAGATAGGTGTCCTGTGGGTTATATTCGGGGGCGTAATGTGGGCTTTTTACGCCGTTATCCAGAAAGGACTGGTCAGAAAACATGACCCTCTTCAGCTTAATCTGGTACTGTTTGGTCTTCCTGCCATCGGATACCTGCCATTTACGGATCTTCAGATGATCTGTTCAGCTTCAGCCCTTGACTGGGGAATACTGATCTTTCTCGGATGTAACACATTCCTGGCATACGGTTCCCTGGCCTATGCTTTTAAATACCTGGAAGCAAATAAAGTAAGTGTGATCATAACGCTCAATCCCATCATCACCCTGGTGCTTATGGGCATTCTTACGATCATGAACGTTGGCTGGATCATACATGAAAAACTTACCCCGGTTTCTATGGCAGGAGCCTCCATGGTCATTACCGGAGCAGTCCTTACCATATTAAAAACAAAAAAATCTTTCTGAAATAAATCCATTCTCTTTGATTTGACATAGTTTTGTGGTTCTTTTTCACAGGCAATGCGACAGCTATTAAGAGACATATGGGATGCCATCCGTGGCTATGAGCATGACT
>JASFVU010000285.1:0-4886 GCA_050049665.1 Bacteroidales bacterium
AGATTTTTTTCACCTTCAATTCCATCGGATACAATGGTCTGTGTTATAAACGAGGCAGCAGTCCGTGAAATGGGGATTGATCCTGTATTGGGAATAGTGCTGGAAAAGCCTAGTCTCTGGTCAAAAGAAGCCAGGAAACTGAAGATTATCGGTGTTGTAAAGGATTTTCATTATGAAACCGTTGATAAAGAAATTGAACCGCTTGTAATATCCCTGATGTCCAAAAATATGGAAGGGTTTCTGAACGTCAGGTTAAGTACCAGGGGCATTGATCAATCCATTCGGTTTCTTGAAGAAAAATGGGCAAAATATACCAACGATTTTCCTTTTGTCTACTTTTTTCTGGATAAGGATTTTGATACGAATTACCGGTCTGTTATCAGAACAGGAAAGATCCTTTCCATATTTTCACTTTTGTCGGTATTCATCGCATGCCTTGGTTTATTCGGATTAATTTCATTCACGTCGAACCAGCGTGTCAGGGAGATCGGGATTCGCAAGGCGGTCGGTGCTACGTTTTATCAGATCATCTTTCTGTTGCTGAAGGAAACGGTTATACTGCTGTTAATTGCTTCTGTTGTTGCATGGATCGGAGCATATGCATTTTCCCGGGCATGGCTGAATGACTTTTACTCAAGAATTTCCGTAGCGCCGCAATACTTCATATCAGCAACAGTTATTGTACTGGTTTTGGCGATCATAGTTGTTTTATATCAGTGCATTGCAACTTCCGTGAAAAATCCCGGAGAAGCTTTGAAGGTGGAATAATATGAGATAAGACCGGAGTAATCCAAAAAAGAGGGTATCCAATAAGTCTTTGTGTCTCTTTGCTCCTGTTGTTTGGACACCCTCCTTTCAATTTATATTATTCGTTGTTTATTACCAAAAGACAGTATACAGGACAACAAGAATGATCAGGATCGCATAGGCACTGATATTGAATGCTTTTCCCGTGGTAAAAGTTTCCCTGAGCAAAGGAATGGCTTTCGGATTGTCATCTCCTTTCCCTGAACTCAGACTAACACCGACAATGACAACCATGGTTATGATCAGCGTATACAACATCTGGTCAAGGAAAGGCATATCTATCGGCAGGAATTTCAGCAACAAAGCCACCGGGATGGAACTCAGGACACCCACAATTGCTCCTTTGGTATTTGTCTTTTTCCAGAACAGGCCCATCAGAAAGACAGCAAGTATTCCGGGGCTCACAACTCCGGTATATTCCTGGATATACTGGAACATCTGGGGAAAAGAGTTCATGGTTGGAGCAATAAATCCTGCAATTACCAGGGCAGCCAGCACGGTAATTCTGCCGGTAGTAACCAATTGTTTGTCTGAAGCTTTTTTGGCAAAATAGGGTTTGTAAATATCCATTGTAAAGATGGTAGCCGTTGAGTTCAGCATGGATGCCAGTGAAGAAACTATTGCCGCAGCCAGCGCCGCAACCACCAGCCCTTTTAATCCTACCGGTACGAACTTTCCAATCAGCCATGGATAGGCATGATCGTTGTTTGCTCCTTCGGCAACGGAAAATACCGTATCTGCATCCTGAATATTTTCCCGGAACATGACAAAGGCAATGATACCGGGGATGACTACAAAAAGCGGAATGATAAGTTTGAGGAACCCCGCAAATGCAAGCCCTCTCTGGGCTTCACGAAGAGATTTGGCAGCAAGAGCACGCTGAATGATATACTGGTTGAAACCCCAGTAGTATAAATTGGCAATCCACATACCACCTATAAGGACGGCAATGCCGGGCAAGTTGGAATATTCCGGGTTATCTTTTTTCAGTATCATATGGAATTTCTCTCCGGCCACATTGTATATATGCGACAGGCCATTCCCGATCCCTCCTTCGGGAGTCACATGATGAAGCGCTATAATAGTAGTAATCACTCCGCCAAGGACAAGCAACAATACCTGAATCACATCTGTCCAGGCCACAGCAGAAAGGCCTCCCCATAAAGAGTAAGCCGCTGCGAAGAAAGCAAGTCCGAAAATAAACCACTTTAGTCCTTCTCCTGTACCAACTCCAATGATCGTATCAAGGGCTTTTGCTCCCAGAAATAATACTGAAGTGAGGTTAACAAAAATGAATAAAGCGATCCAAAAGACAGCAAGAATGGTCTTGAGGTTTGTATTGTAGCGTTTTTCAACAAATTCCGGGATCGTGTATAATCCTTGTTTGATAAATACGGGAAGGAAATACTTGGCTACAATGATCAGTGTAATTGCTGCCATCCACTCATAGGAGGCAATCGCCAGTCCCACAACAAAACCCGATCCGGACATACCTATGACCTGTTCTGCGGAAATGTTCGCAGCAATCAGCGAAGCTCCAATAGCCCACCAGGGCAATGATTTTCCTGCAAGGAAATAATCTTCAGTGGTTTTTTCACTTCCTTTTTTCGTTCTGGAGACCCACAGGCCCAATGATACGATAATCGCGGCGTAAAGGCCAAAAATGATGTAATCTAGTGTCTGAAACTGATTCATGTCTTTATTGTTAGTTAGTGATTAGTTGTATAATGCTTTGCAGGTAAGTTTCTTAACCTGTCGGCACTTTGTTCGGCAGTAATGTCGCGTTGAGGGTTGGCTAACAGTTCATATCCGACCATGAATTTTTTGATGGTTGCCGATCGCAAAAGCGGAGGATAAAAGTGCATGTGCAGGTGCCATTCGGGATGATCCCTGCCATCTGTCGGAGCCTGATGAAAGCCCATTGAGTAAGGGAAAGAGGTTTGAAACAAGTTGTCATACCGGATGGTTAGTTGCTTATAAATATCCGCAAGATCAGTTTGACCCTTGTCATCAAGCTCTGCAATATGGCTGATTTGATGCCTGCAAACCACCATCACTTCAAAAGGCCAGACTGCCCAAAAAGGGACCAGGGCCACAAAATGGTCGTTTTCACATACAATACGAACTTGTTTTTCCAATTCCGATTTTAAGTACGCGGAAAGAAGTGTGTGTTTGTGTTGATGATAATATTCCGATTGTTGCTTTTGTTCTTTTACTATTTCTACAGGAAGATTTTTTTGTGCCCATATCTGACAGTGCGGGTGGGGATTGCTGCAGCCCATCATACTTCCCTTATTTTCAAAGATCTGGACCTGGTTTATGTAGTTCAATTCTCCCAGTTTACGGAATTCATCTATCCATACCCTGATCACTTTCCTGATGTCATCAGTGGTCATTTTTGGCACTGTGAGATTATGTCTTGGAGAAAAACAGATTACTTTGCATATTCCCTGTTCGGATTCGGCAATAAAAAGACCGTCCTCATGAATGCTTCCCGAAGGGGTATCCGGAAGCAGGGAACTGAAATCGTTTACAAAGATGAATGTGTCGGTATATTGGGGATTTTGTTTACCACCTGCCCGGATATTCCCCGGACACAGATAACATTCGGGATCATAATCAGGCAGAGAAATAGCTTCGTGCTTTTCAACCTGTCCCTGCCATGGGCGTTTTGCCCTGTGTGGAGAAACCAGTACCCACTCACCCGTAAGTGAATTATATCTTCTGTGCGGGTGTTCTTTCAGGTTGAATTTTTCCATGAACAATAAAGTTATATTTTGCCTGCTCCTCCGGAGATCGTTACATGATAGATCCGGATCTCATTTCCGGTTTGTTTTTTATATCTTTCTTTTATCAGGGCAACAAATTGTTCGCTTTTCCCTTTTTCTACAAGGTTGATCGTGCAGCCACCAAATCCTCCGCCCATCATTCTTGAACCATATACAAAAGAACTGTCTTTGGCAATATCCGCCAATACATTAAGTTCCCTGCAGCTCACCTTATATTCATTGTTTAATCTGTCATGCGTATCAAACATTAGTTTTCCAAATGTATGGAAATCATTTTTAAGTAAAGCATTGCAGGCTTTTTCAACACGTATATTCTCATGGATCACAAAATGGCACCGGTCGAAAACGGTTTGTTTCATTTTGTTCCTCATCTTATCAAGCATTTCCGGGCTGGCATCTCTGAGAGACTTTACGCCCGGGAATTCGGTCTGAAGAATTTTCACCCCTTCATGGCATTCGGAGCGGCGTATGTTGTATTCAGATGTAGCCAGCGAATGTTTCACTTGTGTGTCACACAAAATTATGTCTGCTTCGTTTGTCAACGGATAATATTCATAGTCGAGGCTCCGGCAATCAAGCTTTATTACATGCCCTTCTTTTCCGAAAATGCTGGCAAACTGGTCCATGATACCACATAAAACACCTGCAAATTCATGTTCGGCTTTTTGGGCCATCAGGATCAATTCCGATTTTTCAATACCGAAATTAAACTGGTCATTCAAGCACACTGCAAAACCACATTCCAGGGCAGCCGACGAAGACAGGCCTGCTCCAAGAGGAATATCCCCGCCAAAAACACAATCTACCCCGGTTATTTTTAGTCCTTTTTTTTGAAACTGGGCCACAACTCCAATCAAGTAATTTGCCCAGAGCGTATCTGTTTTTTTTAAATCATCTGATTGAACCTCAAAATATTCCGAGTAATCAATGGCATAAAAACGTAATTTATTTACATCGTTTTTGCCAGCAGCAAAGTAAATAGCTTTATCAATTGCCGCAGGCAAAACAAACCCCTCATTATAATCGGTATGCTCTCCGATCAGGTTTATTCTCCCCGGAGCTTTAAACAGCAAAGGTTCCGATTGAAACAGCTCTTTAAATTTATCCTTTAATTTTTGAGTCACTGAGTTCGCTTCTTTAGTTGTGAATATACTATTATTCTGGATTGTTTGGAAATCGGCATACGTTTTTCATGATTATAAATAACCGGGAAGAAAGAGTTATTTGATAGCTTTTGTCTGTTCAGTCATTAATACCTTCTGATAGGAATGATTTTTATAATGAAGGTTA
>JASFVU010000377.1:0-3975 GCA_050049665.1 Bacteroidales bacterium
GACTCTTTGGACGTTCTCCTTTAATATCCTTTTCTCCGGACAACACAGCCAGTTTATTTTTTTATTTTAATTCTTCATTCTTAATTTTTCATTACTCATACCTGAGTGTCTCAACAGGATTCCTGCTTGCTGCCCGCCAGGTTTGCCAGCAGACAGTAAGAAGAGCGATACCCAAAAGAGCAATTCCCGAAAGTACATAGATCCAGAACGGGGGTGTAATTCGATATACATAGTTTTTCAACCAGCTAATGGCGAGAAAATACGAGAGAGGAATGCCCAGAAGGAGAGCCATTGAAACCACGATCAGGATATCATGAAGCAGCCACTGCATAATCCCCGATGTTCTTGCTCCGCTGACTTTACGGATACCGATCTCTTTCGTACGGGCTTCGTAAGTAATACCTGTTATTCCAAAAAGCCCTGTTGCTGAAAGAATAAGAGCCAGTATACATAAAATTATACTCATGTCTCTAAGCTGCATCTCTCCTTTATAAATTTCTCTGTATAGATTATCGACAAACTCGTACTCCATTGGAAAGTCGGGATAAATAGAATTCCATGTATTACTAATAAAATCGAGGCTTTCACCTGTGCGGACCGTATCGTAACGGATCTGGGCACTGTAAAGCCAATATGATTTCTGAAAAAATACATACGGATGTATTTCTTCCTTCATGGTCGATGGCTGAAAATCCTTTACCACTCCTACTATTCGTCCGAATTTTTTGGAGGTATATTGATGTTTAAGGTGAAACGGTCGCCCGACTGCTTCATCAATGTTCCATCCCAGGTATTCCACTGCCTTTTCGTTCAGGATAAAACTTTCGGGAAGCGAATCGTCACCGTTGTATTCCGGAAAATTATTCCCTGCAACAATGGGAATATCGTAAAAATCAAAGAAATTGTCATCAACCGGACTGACGTAGATCAGCTTATTTCCTGTATCGGCATCAATACCAGTGGTTTCAAAGCCCATCATATCGCGAATATCCTCTCCGGGATTTTGCATACTAGAGGTAACATTCTGAATAAGAGGACTTTTCAGAAGTTCCTCTTTGAATACCTGATAGCGGTTAACTGCCTGAACCGGAACTCCTTTCAGGCATAATAATTTTTCCTTGTCGTTTCCAAGACTGTTTTTCATAAACAACCTGACTTGTCCATGCACCACAACTACCGCTATGATCAAAATAAAAGTGGAAATATATTGTATGCCAACTAGCGATTTGAGTAAACGCGGATTAGTATCCGGCTTTACAGAAGTAGCTGAAGTCCTCGTAATTCCTGCCATATCGTTTATGAAGCCCGATAGCTTTGTAAGCATTAAAGGAAGTATCCCGGCCAGTGCAGCCATCAGGATAAGTACGACCAGGAAGAGTCCCGTAGTTGTCAGAAAATGCGACATCCCGGCCAGTGAGTTTTTTCCCATAAGCAAATTGAAATAAGGATAGACAATCCATACAACAGTCATACTCAGGAATCCTGCCATTACAGCATAAGCAATCGATTCGGAAAACTGATAAAGGAAAATACTTCCCCGGTGTGCACCGGCAAAACGAAAGATTTTAAAAGGCCGGGTATCTCTCAAAAGAAAAACATAACGCAGATTAAAAAAATTGAACAGCGTGATAAATAAAACAAAAAGGGCTAATATTCCGATAATTTTCAGTAGTGCCGCACTGCCATTTTTTTCGAGTTCCCTGTCTTTATCCGATTTCAGATGAATATCGCTGATCTTTTGAAGATGAGGGGTCATTTTGGCCATTTCATTCTCATCGACATATTTCAGGGCAAAATCCTGAAAACCGGCTAAAATATCTTTTGGCCTTGTTTTTTCATCTGTCACAATATAGTAATAGGCCCAGAAAAAATCTTCGTCCGGATTTTCATGTGATGCTACAACATTAAAATGCACATGGGTGTTGGGAGGAAGATCCCTGAACACACCCGTAACTTGAAAAGGAGTTTTCTCGGTTGTATAAGAGGAATACAGATAGACAGTTTTATCAACAGGATCCTCATTGCCAAAATATTTCCGGGCATAGCTTTCACTTAAAATAACCTGATGGGGATGTGACAAACAGGAGTGAACATCTCCTGCAATAAATTGCATACCGAAAATATCAGGCAGAGATGAGTCGGCATTAAATATTTCTTCCTTCCAGGTTCGCTCATCAACCTTGACAATTCCCTGTTTCAATCTGACGAGTCGTACCATCTTCTCAACCCCGGGAACATCACTGGGCATATTCCTCAGCCAGCCGTACCAACTCCGGGCAAAATTCCAGTGAAACCCGGTACTTTTATCTTCGATCTCGACAGTAAGCCTGTAGGTACGATCGACCTTTGGATGAAAACGGTCATAACTTATCTCGTCCCGTATCCAAAGCGAAACAAGCAAGACAGCAGAAAATCCTGTTACCAGCCCGAATATCGAAATGAACGGATAAAGAGGTTTTGAAAACAGTTTTCTGAAAATGAGTTTTAAATAGTTAATGAACATCGCTGATTTCAGGATTTATATTAATAAAATGAACTACCTCGTAGCAAGCTGACAAGATATCTGAAGTATATTTTAATATTCTTTGCACCAGGTGGCAGGGAATATAACCCTTGAGATCCCGACTTTACGTCGGGAGCAGTTCGACTAAAATAAATTCAGTTCACACTATGTTCCTGAATTTATTGTCTCACTGATTTAACATCATTCGCTCATCAATCCGTCCTCCAGTCTGATAATGCGTTTCCCATAACTGGCGAACTTTTCGTTATGAGTCACCTGTATGATCGTCATTCCTTCCTTATTTAATTTTTTTAACAGGTCCATGATCACTTTCCCCTGATCGGTATGGAGATTACCTGTAGGTTCATCGGCCAGTAATAATTTTGGTTTGCCGGCAATGGCACGGGCAATACCAACCAATTGTTGCTGGCCGCCTGATAGTTGTTCGGGGAACAGATCCGATTTGGCTACAATATTAAATCTGTCAAGCAGGTCGGCTACAATGGCTTTCCGTTCTTTCTGTCTTACTCCCTTGTACACAAGAGGTGTTTCAATATTTTCGTATACGGTAAGTTCATCGATGAGATGATAGGCCTGAAAAATAAACCCGATGTAATTTCTGTGATAATCGGTTCTTTTTTTCTCTTTCAGGTTATGCACAGGTTTATCAAAAAACAAGTATTCTCCTTCAGAAGGTTCATCGAGTAAGCCGATGATGTTAAGCAATGTTGATTTTCCTGCACCGCTGGGTCCCATTATACTTACGAATGCACCTTCTTCAATCTCAAGATCGATATCTTTCAGCACAAAAGTTCGCTGAAATTTTGAATCGTAATATTTGTAAATACCTGAAAGTTTTATCATGATCAGAAAATTTAGTTTAAAATTCCGGGTTCACATCCAGCCTGTTTGCTGACAGGTTCAGAGTTGTTCCGGGCTTATCATTATGTATTTGCTTTATATACATCATACGATCAACCGGGTTCGACAAATTCACTTCTTTTAATATATTTAAATACTTCCGTGGTTTCTGTCGTGGGCTTTAACTGATTACCCAGCCAGTACGTATGAAGCCAGTCGAGATAATGCTTATGACCGTCTTTGTTCCATTCCTCATAAAGTCCCAGATGATTATCTTTCTTGTCGTAAGCTTCAACCAATTGCTCAGTTTCTTCGTTGGTGAGTTTATGGTATTTCCCTTCATGAAAAATTCCGGTTCCTTCAAGGCGTCCTTTTTGATAAGGAACTTCTTCAGTGGCATAGCCCAGAACTAATGCGATTAGCGGGAAGCATTTTTTTTCAGGTAATTCCAGAGTATTCCAGACACGTTGCATATCGCCACGGTGTATACCATTTGTAAGTAAGGTATCGATTCCCAGCGATTGTGCTGCAATGGTAGCTGTCTGAGCCGCAAGTGAAGTGTTAATGCTGGCTGTCACAAAATTGGTCATGTTATCAGGATAATAATCATA
>JASFVU010000286.1:0-4827 GCA_050049665.1 Bacteroidales bacterium
TATCTTTTTTGTAGCACAGAAAGGCTGGGCACAGGATATCTCTTTCACAGCCGCCGCCCCAAAAGTACTGCGTGCGGGTGAACAGTTTCAGCTCGTATATACCATCAACAGGAATGTCGATAACTTTTTTCCTCCCGAATTCGGAGAGTTTCGTTTTCTCGGGGGACCAAGTACGGGAAGCAGCACATCGATCAGCATGGTTAACGGGAAAACCACCAGGACCTCTACATTCAGCTATACCTATTATCTTCAGGCACCTTCTAATGCCGGTAAATATACCATTGGTGCGGCAACGGCCACTTATAAAAAGGACAATGTATCCTCCAATGCACTTGAAATAGAGATCGTATCTTCAGGACAATCCGGCAACGTACAGTCAAAGAGCAGCAATACTCAGGGACAACCCGGAGCAGCTTCCGAAACAGCAGCAGGAGATGATATTTTTTTATGCCTTGTTACCGATAAAAATACAGCCTATGTCGGTGAGCAGATCACGGCCTGGATCAAAATTTACACGAAATTGAGGATCACCGGGCTTGATCAGCGGTTCAAAGGTCCTGATTTTATCGGCTTTTACCAGCAGGATGTGGAAATACCACCGTTCTCCTTGGAAAGAGAAAAGGTAGGGGACGATATTTATTATGCAGGTGTATTGAAAAAAGTGATCCTGTATCCTCAAAAGTCAGGAAAAATAACCATTGATCCGTTTGAGGTATTGGTGGAAGTACAGAAACAAAGCAAACGAAGATCCCTAAGTATTTTTGATGAATTTTTCGGTCAGCAGTATGATCGTTCCAGGATTAACCTGAGAAGTAAGCCGGTACGATTTACCATTAAGCAGCTCCCGTATCCGCGTCCTGATGATTTTGGCGGAGCTGTAGGGAAGTTCGGCATACAGGCTTCAGCAAATGAATCAGCTGTTTCCACCAATGACGCTATTACTTTCAAAGTTGTTGTCAGCGGAAGGGGGAACTTAAAACTGATCGATGATGTAAATCCTGATTTTCCTCCGGCCTTTGATGTTTTCGAACCGATAAAAAAGGTACGGATCGACAATACCAGTGATGGCAAAAGTGGAAAATTATCACTCGAATATACTGTTATTCCGCGTCACGCCGGCGATTTTAAGATCCCGCCTTTTTCACTTTCCTATTTTAATCCGGCCATTGCCGGGTATGAAAACATCAAGACACGGGATTTTGACATTACCGTTTTAAAAAGTGATGATGACAGTACTACTGTCATTTCGGGTAATCTTTCCAAAGAAGATATCGAACTGCTGGGGAGTGATATCCGGTACATTACCGTTAAAACCAATTTGAAAAAGGGAGGACATTATATTTTCGGGTCAAAGTGGTTTTTTGCCTTATATGTTATTGTATTAATACTTTTCATTCTTATTCTGATACTCAGAAAAGAACAAATAAAACGAACGGCCAATATCGTAAGGTATAAAAATCGCAAAGCGAAAAAAGTTGCTGCAAAAAGGCTGAGAAAGGCCAGGGCATTGATGAAACGTAACAGGAAAGAAGAATTCTATGAAGAGATAGGCCGCGCACTCTGGAATTATTTGTCCGATAAGCTCAGCATTCAGGTTTCGGACCTGTCAAAAGAAAAGGCCAAAGAAAAATTAGTATCCCTGACGATTGAGGAGCAGCTTATTAATGAATTTTTTGATCTTGTAGATACCTGTGAATTTGCAAGATTTGCTCCCGGAAAAGCAGATACGGATCTTCAGAATTTATATAATTCAGCTTCAAAAACAATTAGTCGGCTTGATCAAAAACTATGATTATGAAGAAGTACATCACATCCTTATTGCTTGTTTTTGTATCGATCATCCCCGGTCTTGCCGGAACAGAAACCGATTCTCTGTTTCAAAAGGCCAATGCTTACTATGCACAGGGGAATTATACGGAGGCCATCGATGTTTATGAAAATATTTTAGCCGGAGGAATGGAATCGGGCGGTCTGTTCTACAATCTGGGGAATGCCTATTATAAGATACAGAATTATCCAAAGGCCATTCTTAATTATGAGAAAGCTTTGTTATATAATCCCCGGGATGAAGATATTATCCATAACCTGGCAAAAGCCCGCCTGTTTATCATAGACAAGATCGAGGAGATACCCGAATTTATCATTAAGCGATGGATCAACAGCCTTATCATTCTGTTCTCTTCCGATACATGGGCCATACTCAGTCTGATAACATTTGTCGTCGGGCTGCTTACGCTTTTGCTGTATTTTCTTTCATCAACCATTTCTGTCCGGAAGGTTGGATTCTATTCGGGGCTGATCACCCTGGTCTTTTCCCTGATCTTTTTCTATCTTTCTTTCAAAGCCAGGATCCTTGTTGAAGATAGTGACGGCGGTATAGTCATGACACCCACTGTCACGGTAAAAGGATCTCCCAGGGAATCGGGAACCGATCTGTTCATAATCCATGAAGGAACGAAAGTCGTTTTGCTGGATTCTTTGGATAGCTGGTACGAGATTCGTTTGGCAGATGGCAAACAGGGATGGATGCAGCAAAAGAACGTAGAACCTATATAGGAGTTGGTGACTATCTGGTACTGGATGCTGAGTACCTTGTTCTTGGTTGAATCATGTATCTGTGTAATTGGTGAACTGATAAACTGATGAATTGATTAACTGAAACAAACTATGAGCTTATCAGTAGCTTCATTTCATCAGTTCATCGATTAATTCAGCTAATCTGGTAAATGCTTTGTTCACCATAACCTTGTGGAGATAGAATTAGGTTTATTAATAGAATCCCTCATATTTTCTCAGATCCGACCGTACATTGAGGCACATAATGGGGATTTTGTATTTGTTTGAAATGTAATTCTGGTCTTTCAGGCCCATCATGGTTTTTGCAACGGTAAGATTTTTGCTGAGCATGATGATGATCAGTTCCGCGTCTATTTTGTGGGCAAATTCAATGGTTTCCTGGACCATGTTGAACTTTCGTCTTGCCGTAACAATCTCGTAATCAATATTTTTTCCTTCCAGGAACCGTTTTGCAAATTCCAGATTATTCCGGATGATATAGTCATTGGCGTTTGGCTTGAACAGAAATATTCTGGAAGTGTAATATTTTGACAAATAGCTTATCCAGGCAAGCTTTTGTTTGTTTTCCTTTCTGAAATCAATCGGAAATACGACCCTCCTTAATGCCAGTCTCCTGGGTGGTTCCTGGACAACATAGAATGGTATTCTTGAACCTGCCATTACCCGCACTGATCTTGAACCCAGTAATTTTTCCCGTTTGGATGGTTCCTGCGTTTTCATAACTACCAGAAACGCATTGATGGTTTCGGCATATGTCTTGATGGCGGTAGATACTTTTCCCGGTCGTACATGGTAATCAACTTCCAGTCCGTATTTCTTTGAAATATCTTCCACAACATTTTTCAGCTTTTCCAGTGCTTCGGATTCATCCGTCAGTTCGTGGACAATGTGAAGGAATTCCAGGGAAGACTCGGTTATCTTGGCAATTTGTACAGCATGCTTAACCGCATTATCTGATAACTCCGAAAAATCGTAAGGGATCAGTATTTTTCTTTTGATCGGATTCATTACTTTGAAATTATACAATTAAAATAATGAATTTTTAGTAAAAAATGAGAAAAATTGTCTGAAAATGAATTAAATTTTACAGCTTCAATATGGTATCATGAGTTCAATATTAATTGTAGTAATTACGTTTACGGGTTATTTTATCGCTTACCATACCTATGGTAAGTTTTTTGCTAATAAGATTTTTCATCTGGTTGCCGGGAATAAAATGCCTTCCGAAGAATTTTATGATGGCGTTGATTATGTGCCAACAAAGAAAAACATTGTCTTTGGTCATCACTTTACAACCATTGCAGGGCTCGGACCTATTGTCGGACCGGCCATCGGTATAATATGGGGTTGGCTTCCGGCTATCTTATGGGTATTTTTCGGATCGATATTCATGGGCGCTGTTCATGATTTTTCAACGCTTGTCATATCGGCACGGAACCAGGGCAAGACTATCGGTGACCTGACAGGCATCATTGTCGGTCCCGGACCAAGGTACGTTTTTCAGTTTATTATGCAGCTCCTGTTATTTATCGTGTTATCGGTATTTGCCCTGATCGTATCGACGCTGTTTATGTTGTACCCCGAATCGGTAATTCCTGTTTGGGCACAGATCCCGATAGCCATGTGGCTTGGGAGACAGATACAAAAAGGGAAAAGCGACCTGCTGTTTTCTGTAATAGCGTTATTGATGATGTACATTACAATCGTCATAGGTGTGTATTTTCCTGTTGATCTTTCAAAAATACCTTTCTATCAAAATCTGGCCGCACAGGGATTTGTCATGGGTAACCTGGTTACCGTAAGCTGGTGTGTCCTGTTGTTCATTTATGTTTTTTTTGCCTCCACAATGCCCGTACAGAAACTACTTCAGCCACGCGATTACATCAATTCTCATCAGCTTCTGGTGGCTATTTTGCTGATCGTCGCCGGCGTATTCGTCGCTCATCCCGTCATTTCCGCTCCGGCTGTTAATCATAAAGCGTTCGTTCCCGGTAATGATGTACCTGACATTATGCCTATACTTTTTATCATCATTGCCTGCGGGGCCATTTCAGGATTCCATTCCATTGCCAGTTCCGGCACAACCGTAAAGCAACTCAAAAAGGAGTCGGACAGCTTATTCATCGGATACGGAGGCATGCTGACGGAAGGGTTCCTGGCTGTACTGGTATTGGTAAGTGTGGCTGGCGGATTAGGTCTTGGGCTGGAAAAAAACGGGGAAATATTCCGTGGAAGCGCTGCCTTTTATCA
>JASFVU010000287.1:0-4813 GCA_050049665.1 Bacteroidales bacterium
GGCTTGACATATTGCGGCAGATTACAGAAAAACGCAAAGCACGGTGTTTTATTGGGTAATTGGGTGACATATTTGATCTTAATGAACTTTCCTTTCACGGACGGAGGAGGAAACTGTTCAATGGCTTCGCTCATTGTGCTGTTCAGTTTTGATGTCGATATCCTTCTCTGCCTGTTCTCAAATACTTCCAAAGAAGCTTCCAGGACTTTATGGATCCTGAGTTTGGTTATGGCAGATGTAAAGACGACCGGTACATCTGTAAACGGAGCTGTTCTTTCCCGGATCTTTTTTTCATAGTCTCTTGCCGAATTTGTCTCTTTATCAACGAGGTCCCATTTATTGACAAGAATTACCACACCTTTGTTGTTCCTTAATACCAGATCAAGGATATTCAGGTCCTGCGATTCGATACCTTGTTCCGCATCAATTAACAGAAGGCATACGTCTGAGTTTTCAATTGCCCTGACCGAACGAATGACCGAGTAGTACTCGATGTCGGCATGGACTTTCCCTTTTTTTCGCAGTCCTGCAGTATCAACAAGGTAGAAATCATAGTTGAATTTGTTATACCGCGTGTAGATTGAATCACGTGTGGTGCCTGAAACGGGTGTTACGATATGTTTTTCCTCATTGATCAAAGCATTAAGCAACGAAGATTTTCCAACATTTGGTCGTCCGATGATGGCAAATTTCGGAAGTTCTTCATCGGTTTCTTCATTCTTACCGGTGAAGGTTTCCACGAGGGCATCCAGAAGATCGCCGGTTCCTGCGCCATTGATGGAAGAGACACAATGCAATTCACCCAAACCGAATTTATGAAATTCCTGTGCGGTATACTGCCGGTCCGGTGTATCCACTTTATTGGCAACAAGCAGAACAGGTTTGTTTATTTTTCTGAGAAGATTTGCCACGGATTCATCGAGGTCGGTTATCCCTGTTAAGGTATCTACCATAAACAAGATGGAGTCTGATTCTTCAATAGCCAGTAAAACCTGTTTACGGATCTCCTCTTCAAATACATCGTCGGAATTCCTGATGTATCCGCCTGTGTCAATGACCGAGAATTCCATTCCGTTCCAGATGGCTTTACCATATTGTCTGTCTCTTGTTACACCTTCCATTTCGTCAACAATCGCATTGCGGGTCTCTGTTAACCGGTTGAAAAGTGTCGATTTTCCGACGTTGGGCCTACCTACTATAGCAACAATGTTTCCCACTTATACTGTATTACTGTAAGTTTTTACTTTTCCAATAGTGATCAGAAGTTATTATAGCCAAGCTGCCTTAGTTTGGATTTTTCATTTCTCCAGTCTTTATTCACTTTTACATGCAATTCGAGAAATACTTTTTTGTCTAAAAATTTTTCTATATCCTTTCTGGCTTCCGTTCCGACCTTTTTCAGCGCTTTTCCCTTCTGACCTATTAAGATCCCTTTTTGGGAAGGCCTGAGCACGAAAATAATTGCTCTTATGCGGGTAATGTCTGTCTCCTCCTGAAAGGATTCCACTCCGACTTCAACAGAATAGGGGATTTCTTTCCGGTAATGGAGAAAGATCTTTTCCCTGATGATCTCGGAAATGAAGAATCGTTCCGGCCGGTCCGTAAGTTCATCTTTTGGATAGTACTCAGGCCCCTCCGGGAGCAATGAAAGTATTTTATCAAACAAAAGTGTCATGTTCTTTTTTTCCAGGGCCGAAACAGGCAGTATTTCGGCATCAGGAAGCATCTTATGCCAATGATCAACAAGGTATTCGACCTTTTCATCTTCTGCAAGATCAATTTTATTTATCAGGACCAGGACAGGTACTTCTGTTTTCTTCAACCTTGTTATATAGGCAGAATGTTTATCTGATTTTTCAACCACATCCGTAACATAAAGGAGTATGTCGGCATCTTTCATGGCGGTATTGACAAACCTGATCATAGACTCCTGCAATTGATAATGTGGTTTTATAATTCCCGGAGTGTCGGAATAGATGATCTGGAAATCCCTGCCGTTTACAATGCCTGATATACGATGCCGGGTTGTTTGTGCTTTTGAAGTAATAATGGACAAACGCTCACCCACAAGCTCATTCATTAATGTTGATTTACCAACATTCGGATTCCCGATTATATTTACAAATCCGGATTTGTGCATGAAAAATGACTTTTAACCATGCAAAGATACAGTTCTGAATAAATTAAGGATCTCAGAATACCGGTTTATTTCGTTCCTATTCGTTTGGTCTGCCGCTCGTGTATGTTCGCCATTTTTCAATTACCTGCTGCATATCCTCCGGTAATTCAGAATCAAAGGACAGTTCTTTTCCCGATCTTGGATGGACGAATTTCAGCAATTTGGCATGCAATGCCTGGCGGGGAATCGTCTCGAAACAGTTGCGGATGAATTGGCGGTATTTACTGAACGTAGTACCTTTTATTATCTTGTCCCCCCCATACCATTCATCATTAAAAACCGGGTGTCCGACAGAAGACATGTGCACCCTTATCTGGTGTGTTCTACCGGTTTCAAGTCTGCATTCTATCAGGGAAATATAACCGAAAGGTTCAAGCACTCTGTAGTGTGTTACAGCGTGCTTTCCATCCTCTCCGTCAGAAAACACACACATCTTAACCCGGTCTTTCGGATCTCTCCCGATATTTCCTTCTATCGTTCCTTCTTTTTTGTCAAAGCTCCCCCATACCAGGGCCTGGTATTTCCGTTCTGTAGTTTTGTTATAGAATTGCCTGGCAAGATGACTTAGTGCAATTTCATTTTTTGCAACAACCAGCAGTCCGGAAGTATTTTTATCGATACGGTGTACCAGTCCGGGTCTTATCTCCTCATTACTGAAAAGCGGAGAATCTTTAAGGTACCAGGCCAGAGCATTTACCAGCGTTCCTGAGTAATTTCCATGCCCGGGGTGAACGACCATTCCCGGAGGTTTATTGATCACCAGTAAGTCATCGTCCTCATAAGTGATATTTACCGGAATATCTTCCGGGATCAGCTTAAATTCATGTGGTGGATGAGGAAGGACGATGGAAATACTATCGCCCGGTTTTACTTTATAATTTGATTTTACCGGATGATTGTTAACAAGTATGCAATTGGCCTGTGCGGCTGATTGTATTTTTGTACGGGATATTTTTTCAAGTTTGTCATACAGGAACTTATCTATCCTGATAAGGCTCTGGCCTTTGTCGGCAACAAATCGATGGTGCTCATACAATTCACCGTTTTCCGCATGATCTGTTTGTCCTTTTCCTTTCAAATTGAATTATTCTTTGATAAATCTGGTCGTGAAAATCTGCCTGTTGCCCGGAGATGTCAGTCTCAGAATATACATCCCTTGTTTAAGGGAACCGACGTTAATGAAGTTATCGTCGGTATTTGTATTCAGTAACAAAATGCCTGTCATGTTGTATACGCTTACATTGTATGACATGAAAGCATTATTTTGTGCGTCAAAATATAAGATATCATTAGCCGGGTTCGGATATATCCTGAACCCCTCATCCGACTCAATTGTTTTGGTCCGGGTAAGCGGAAGCGTATAATTACCGAACGACGCTCTTACCATAAGCGATCCTTCGGGTAAAGAGGATGAGTTCTCCCAGTTCTGTCCGGTATAAAAGAATATTTTATTCAGGTTATTGTTGTTTATATCATATCCGATGTTGAGGTAGCTGTCCAGTTGTTCGATCACCACAAAGAAAGTATCGTAGATGATTACGGGCCGCTCCAGTTCTATGCGTGTAAATTCATTCATTCTGACCGAATAATCGGGGAAATATCCCCTGGAAGTATACAATGTGTCATCGGCAGGTTTATTCCCTTTATTCCCGCGGATGGAGATCCTGTATTCCGACTGACTGGTATAATCGTCGATGCTTTTATTAAAATAGATCAATATGGCTTCCAGGGTGTCCGGATTGCTGCTTCCTCTGTACATACTGAACCTGACCGCTATCCTGTTCAGGTCCTGGTATTCACCGGCAATGCCCAGACCAAGCTCTGCCGTGCCGTCATCATAGGCATAATGGTCGTGGTAGATTTCTCTTCTTTTTACGGTATCATTCACCAGTTCCTGATCAAGGGCCTGGGCTTCGATAACAGCGGTAAATTCCAGTTTTGCCATACTGTCATTGTCCTCATATATATATCCTGAAGTAAAATATTCTTCTTCGTTGAAATAACCGTACGGTTCGACGTTTTCATCAAACTGCAGGTTGTTAAGCAGGATGTGATCTGTCAGGTCATAAGCTGAATAATACCTGACCAGCGATATTACCTCTTCCCTGTCGGGAAAGATTGTCCGGTAAGAAATTGGCATTGTCGTGCGTTCATAGGCAAGGGCATATACGTAATGATCGTATGGAACGGATGTATATTCTGTGAAATACGGCAGGAGAGGTTTTACAATGGTCATATCATTGATGGTGCTGAGTTCATCACTGCTGCCAGCCGGCTTGATCCGGATATAATCCAGGTGCCATTGATCGGCATTGCTGAATTTTCCCAGATCCTGTCCCGGAATATTTTCCATGGCAAGAGAAACATAATTCCTGAACCGGAACCGGAAACCGTTGGTAACCAGAGTATCGCTAACAGGAAGTATGATCTGTTCAAAAGTATGCATCTGTTCTCCACCCATCAGATGATAAGCCCGAACCCAGGCAGTATCTTTCGGAGAGTAAAATTCCAGGATCAATGTATCTGTTGTTTCGGGTCCTGATACCTTTCCGCCACACTGGTAAAAAAAGCTGAAGTACAGGTCGGAGCCTCCGGAAAAATCATTAAACGAAAAAGGCTGGGATGTAAGCGTAT
>JASFVU010000288.1:0-4802 GCA_050049665.1 Bacteroidales bacterium
GGGCGCTAAAAGAAGTCATATTTTCGTTGTTGAGTAGCGAACAAGAGATATTTCATGAAACAGTTACTTATTATTTGTATAATTTTTAGTTGTTCATTGGGGAAGGCCCAGCGTTATACGGATTTTGGTGTGATCGGAGGAGGCACTTATTACATGGGAGAGATCAATCCCACAAGACATTTTTATAAGATATCTCCTGCCTTTGGGGCTCTTTTCCGGGTGAATATAAATAAAAGGTATGCCATACGATTAAGTGGTATCTATGCCGGGTTGAGAGGTAGTGACAATGATTTTCCCGATCGCAATATCCCGTTACGGGCGCCACAGAGTTTCAGCAAGCAGGTCATAGATTTCAGCGGGCAACTGGAGTTTAATTTCTTACCATACCTTACAGGTGAGGATAAATGGGGTTATACCACCTATGTTTCCGGTGGCCTGGGGACAGGTATTTCTGTTGGCAGCAGGCCTTTTTTGACAATTCCCTTTGGCGTGGGATTTAAGGTAAACCTTACTGAGAGATTGAGTTCGGGTTGTGAATGGTCCTTCAGAAAAACGTTCAGGGATGATATTGATAATGTGGAAAATCAATTGGGCAATACGCTTCTGAACAATAATGACTGGTATTCCTTTATCGGTATTTTTATTAGCTATAAGTTTTTTAAATTTGCAGCGGATTGTCCGGCATATAATTAGGATGAAAAAACAACCATGGGATATAAGGAACAGCTTGATTTAAAGAAGTTGCCTAAACACATAGCCATTATAATGGATGGGAACGGCAGGTGGGCCAAGAAAAAAGGCAACCCGAGAATTTTCGGGCACAACAATGGTGTGGCAGCTGTTCGGGATACGGTTGAAGCGGCCGCCGAGCTGGGAATCGAATACCTTACATTATATGCTTTTTCTACCGAAAACTGGAATCGTCCCCGTACCGAAATTGATGCCCTTATGTCGTTATTGGTGTCTACCATCAATAAAGAAACAAAGACACTTCTTGATAACAATGTAAGATTAAAGGCAATAGGAGACATGAAATCATTACCTGGATCAGTGGCAGATCAGTTGAATGCTGCTATTGAGAAAACAAAGAAAAAGAAAAGATTAAACCTGATACTTGCACTAAGTTACAGTTCCCGATGGGAAATACTGAATGCTGCAAAAAGCATGGCAGAAGATGTTATGGAGGGAAAGTTGGATTGTGAAGATGTTGATGACGCAGTTTTTGAAAGCTACCTTACAACATCCGGTATTCCTGACCCGGAGCTTCTTATCCGGACCAGTGGTGAATACCGGGTCAGTAATTATCTGCTTTGGCAGATTGCTTACACCGAATTGTATTTCACTCCCGTACTATGGCCCGATTTCAGAAGAGAGCATTTTTACCAGGCAATAGCCGATTTCCAAAGAAGGGAGAGACGATTTGGCAAAATAAGTGAACAGGTTGTACCAGTATGAACGTAAATAGTTAGTTACAGGATGCGTAAAGTAATTATCTCAGTATTTCTTGTATCAATTCAAATAAGTGTATTTTCCGGATTTGACCAGGACACCATTGAATACGAAACAATTGATTATAACAGGGTAAAAGAATATGTCATCGGAGACATTGAAGTAACCGGAGTTAAGTTTCTCCAGCCGGCACACCTGGTTTCAATTTCCGGACTGAGTAAAGGGATGAAGATTAAAATCCCGGGGACTGAAATTACACAGGCAATTAATAAATACTGGAAACACGGGCTTTTTTCAGATGTAAAAATCATTGTTACAAAAATAGAAGAAGGAAGGGCCTACCTGGAAATCCAGTTACGCGAACAGCCGCGTCTTAGTCATCTTGAGATAACAGGGGTAAATAAAACTGAAAAAGGAGATATCGAAGAAAAAATCGATATCAGGCGGGGCACTCAGATTACCGAAGATATTCTCAATAATACAACACTGATAATTAAGAAACACTTTAAGGAAAAGGGTTTTTTTAATGTAGACGTTGACATTTCCAGGCAGGAAGATACAAGCAGTCTCAATATGGTGAATCTTAACATAAAGATTGATAAAAATAAACGGGTTAAGATCCAGAAAATTAATTTTACCGGTAATGAGGTTTACAAAGACAGACGGTTGCGGCGTCTGATGAAAAAGACCAAACAGCGGGATCTGAATATTTTTAAGGGTTCGAAGTTTAAAGAAGCCGAATACAAGGAAGACAAAGGAAAGGTTATTGACTTTTATAACGAACATGGTTACCGCGATGCGAAAATAACCAATGAAGAACTGGTTCATTTAAACAGGAAACGCATTGCGCTTAACATGTCGCTTTTTGAAGGGGATCAATATTATATCAGGAGTATTACCTGGATAGGTAACACAAAATACCCTTCCGAATACCTGGATATGATACTCGGAATAAAACCCGGTAACCTGTATGATCAGAAATTATTACAGAACCGGCTGATGAACGATGAAGATGCGATTACTTCCCTGTATATGGATAATGGCTACTTATTTTTTAACGTAACTCCTGTAGAGGCTAAAATTGAAAATGATTCTGTGGATCTTGAATTGAGAATATACGAAGGCAAACAGGCCACACTAAATGAAATCCTGATTACGGGAAATACAAAAACGAATGAACATGTAGTACGAAGAGAACTGTATACAAGGCCCGGTGAGTTATTTTCAAGATCGGATATAATCAGATCTGTAAGGGAACTGGCGACTTTGGGACACTTCAATCCGGAGACAATATCTCCGAATCCCCTGCCAAATCCGGCAGAAGGTACTGTCGATATTGAATACGGGCTCGAAGAGCGGGCGAATGACCAGCTTGAGCTGTCAGGCGGCTGGGGAGGATATTACGGGTTTATGGGAACTATCGGAATCCGGTTTTCAAATTTTTCCATACGCAGGGTCCTTGATCCAAAAGCATGGCGTCCCGTTCCAAGTGGCGACGGACAAACACTCCAGTTAAGGGCACAGGCTTCAGGCCCAAGTTACCAGGGGTATAATGTCAGTTTTATCGAACCCTGGTTCGGCGGGAAAAAACCCAATTCATTTTCCGTATCATTTTACTATTCGAAACAACGTCCGTATGCCTATTATAACTCATTTGACACCCTGAACGCATCATTAAGAACTTATGGTGCTTCTATCGGACTTGGAAGGCGTTTGAAATGGCCTGACGATTATTTTTCATTGTATACGGAATTGTCTTATCAGCAATACAGGCTCCATAACTACAGTCTCGGTTTGCTGAATGACGGAAATTATAATTTACTGAGCGTAAAATTTGTTTTATCAAGGAGTTCACAGGATCAGATGATCTATCCCAGAAAAGGTTCTTCTTTCAGCCTTGGATTGAGACTTACACCACCCTATTCTTTGTTTGATGATACCGATTACAGCGAAACGACATACAGTGAGCGATTCAGAAATATTGAATTTCATAAATGGACCTTCAGCGGTGCATGGTATACCAGTCTGATCCAGAACCTTGTGCTGGCCCTGAAAACCGAATTCGGGTATCTCGGGGCTTACAAAAATACTATCGGACCGCCGCCTTTTGAGAAATTTGATGTGGGAGGGAGTGGTCTGAGCGGCTATAACCTGTACGGTACCGATGTAATTGCGTTAAGAGGCTATGAAGATGGGAGTGTTACACCTTATGAATATATACAGGAAGAGGGCAGGAGAGTATCGGCCGGGAATATCTATACAAGGTATTTTGCTGAATTAAGGTATCCGTTTTCCCTGAATCCTTCTGCTACCATATACGGGTTGATTTTTGTCGAAGGAGGAAATGCCTGGGGTAAATGGGATCAGTTTAATCCATTGGCAGTCAAAAGGTCTGCCGGAGTGGGTATCAGGGCTTTCCTCCCTATGTTTGGAATGCTTGGGATCGACTGGGGATACGGATTCGACCCTGATAATCAAACACCTGGTGTAAGATCCGGCGGGCAATGGCACTTTGTTCTCGGACAACAATTTTAGTTTTTGAACAGAACGGTATAGAATTTGTATTTTTAAAATAAAAACAGCAACATCATGAAAAAATTAGTAGCAACTCTGGCCTTTTCTGCATTAGCATTATCATTCGCGGCTGCACAAAAGTTTGCTTTTGTTGACACAGAATATATTTTAGGCAATATCCCTTCTTACAAGGCAGCGGAAAATGAAATCGATAAAATCTCGAAGCAATATGAAAATGAGGTTTCTGCCAGGTTTGAAGAAATCGATAAAATGTATCGTGAATACCAGGCAGAAAAAGTATTGCTTACCGATGAAATGAAATCGAAACGGGAAGAAGAGATCATTAATAAGGAACGCGAGGCCAAAAAATTGCAAAATGATTATTTCGGACAGGAAGGATTACTCTTTAAAAAAAGACAGGAACTGGTAAAACCCATACAGGAAGAGGTTTATAGTGCAATTAAAGACATTGCTAATGAGAACGGGTATGCCGTGATATTCGATTCTGCCAGCGGACCTACCATGTTGTATACCAATCCCCGTTATGATATCAGTGACGAGGTATTACAAAGATTAGGTTATAAGAATTAATTTTATACATTTGTGCCGGAAATTACATTTATTCTATAAACATGAAAAAATATCTTATTGTATTGCTTGTAAGTGCTGTTATCCTCAGCCTTTCTGTAAGCGCTCAGGATAAACTCAAAATTGGTCATATTAATAGCCAGGAATTATTAGCAGCTATGCCGGCCAGTGATAGTGCACAAAAGAAACTGGAGAAAATAGCCAAAGAACATGAACTCGTCCTGGAGGAAATGTCGGTGGAGTTTAACAAA
>JASFVU010000289.1:0-4799 GCA_050049665.1 Bacteroidales bacterium
CGTACCATGCCGGAAGAGATCAACCGCCTCGTAACAGATGCCCTTTCAGACCTGCTTTTCATCACCGAGGACAGCGGTTTGCAGCACCTGAAACATGAAGGGATCGATAAAAAGAAGATCCATTTTGTAGGAAACGTAATGATCGACAGCCTTGTCTCTTACCTCCCGAAAATCGATCAGTCAGGAATTCTCGCACAACTCGGCATCGAGGCTCAAAAATATATTCTGGTTACCTTTCATCGTCCGGCTAACGTCGATGATCCCATATACCTTGAAAGGCTGATCAGCCTGTTAAACGACTTTTCTGTCTATGGCAGCGTTGTATTTCCCGTACATCCGCGTACAAAAAACAATTTCAGGGAAAACGATCTCCTGGATAAATTCTCGGATAATGTATTGTTGCTGGACCCTATCGGCTATATTGATTTTCTGCACCTTACAAAGAATTCTGCCCTGGTGGTGACCGACAGCGGCGGAATACAGGAAGAGACCACCTTCCTGGGGGTTCAGTGTATTACTGTCAGGAACAATACCGAACGCCCTGTAACCGTTGACACAGGGACAAACCACCTTATCGGTACTGACCTGAAAAAAGTAAAAGAAGCCGTTGCCTCCGTCATGAACGGAAAGGTAAAAAAAGGGAACATCCCTGAATTATGGGATGGCAACGCTGCCGGACGTATTGCCTCCATTGTTGTCGAATACCTGGGCTGATTGTCCCGTATATCTACAGATCCGCCATTCAAAGGCAGTATGGTTGCCGGTGGTCTGTCGTAAAATTTACACCAGGGTTTTGAAATAACATAATTTTTAAGGAAATTTAGTTTGATGTATCTGTTGTATTGATCATGCGTAATTAACCATACTATGTTCAGGCGTACCACATTCACATATGCCTTGTTCGATCTGTTCAGCGTATCGCTGATATTCGCCGTCTTCCTGAGAGAAAGGTCCGGTTCTTTCGTAAGTGCCCTGGACAAATACCTGTATTCCTTCTTTCTCTTCCTGGGCATCTGGTTTCTGATATCCCTTATCCTTAACAAGTACAATTTTTACAGGTTGCCGGCGATCGGGGAAGTTTTTCGGAAGATCTTCCTGTCCAATGTGCTTATACTGGGTATCGCTACCACGCTGATGTTTATGGTAAGAATAGACTTTTTTTCTCGTACGGTTGTATTGGGAACCATCCTGGTGGCAACGGGAACGGAATTGTTGTGGGCAACCCTGGATTTTTACCTCAGAAATCCGGTGCTGGAACCTCCCGAGGTAAAAAGGAAAAGAAAATTACCCTTGCTGAAAGCCCCTCCCATTCTGCTGCGAAAAGAAAAACGAAGATCGGCTGATGTAAGACAGCGTGAAGAAGCTATCCTGGTAGAAATAAACCAGTTTGCCTTTGATTTCATTTTCAGCTATGCCCGCATAGACTCTCCTGAAACCCTTATTATCAGTACCATCTCAAGGTTGAACATCGATACGCAGCTAAAACACAGGTTCGAATCCATAGTGAACCTGAAACGCATCAATGACATCCGGTATCTCAATAAATTCTTTGAATCTGCCAATGCCAAGCTGCCGGTCGGCGGACTGTTCATTGATTTTGCCGAAACCAAAGACCTTCGGAAAAAACGGATCCTGAGAAAATACCCGCCTGTGCTCAACTACATCGCCTACTTTATTGATTTTATCATCAAGCGGATATTCCCGAAGTTCTCGGTCACCAAAGGACTTTATTTTTTTCTCACGCGCGGACAAAACCGCGTTTTCACCAAGGCAGAGACTTTCGGGCGTTTGTACTCATGTGGTTTTGAGGTCATTGCTGAAAAATACGCCAGTAACCATTTGTTTTTTGTTGCCCGCAAGATCACAAAACCGCATTACCCGGAAAACCCGACTTACGGTCCCTTTATCAGGCTGGAAAGAGTAGGTTACAAAGGCAGGACCATCAGGGTCTTTAAGTTGCGAACCATGCATCCGTATGCGGAATACCTGCAGGAATATGTCTATGATAAAGAAGGATTGCAGGAAGGAGGCAAATTCAAATCCGATTTCAGGGTTTCTTCGACCGGCAGGTTCCTTCGATCCTGGTGGCTGGATGAGCTCCCCATGATCATCAACCTGCTGAAAAGAGATCTTAAACTTGTCGGCGTAAGACCCCTTAGCAAACATTATTTCAGCCTGTATTCAAAAAAGCTGCAGGATCGAAGGATCAAATACCGCCCCGGGCTTATTCCTCCTTTTTATGCCGACAATCCCAAAACACTGGAAGAGATCATGGAATCGGAATTGCGCTACATGGACGCATACGACAGGCATCCCGTACTTACGGATATCAGATACTTTTTCAAAGCTGTTTTTAACATTATTTTCAGGAGATACAGAAGCAAATAGTAAGGTTCCCGCCTTTCGGCTTATCAGCTACTCATGCATTGATATCCCGGCTACCAAAATCTTGATGATTAACTGAATTAGTTGAGTAGCTGATAAAATGATGAGTTGATACAACTCGATAACCTAAATAGCTTGACTGTTTCAAGTACCAGGCAACCAGGAACCAGAAAGCTAACTGCCAAAAGCTATTTTGATTAAGGATTAATCGAATAACTGATGAAATGAAGATCCTGATAGGCTCTAATCGTATATTTCATTTAATCAGTTCACCAGTTAATTCAGTTCACCAATTTCAACGATTACACGATTAAACATTTTAACAAACCCAGCACCAAGTATCCAGTACCCAGCGCCTAACAGGCTAACAAGCTAACCACCTTCTTCTGAAAACATCTCCGCCACTTCACCGATCGTTTCATCAATGGATCTGAAATTACAGCCAAGGGTTTCCCGTACCTTTTTTGAAGAATAGGCGTGCCGCCGGTGTGCCGACCAGGCAGAATCCTTTGTCAGGACCGGGGGCCTCCCTGTCAACAGGTGTTTCAGGTACTCAAACCGCCATGCCAGTCCCGCTAAAAAAGGACCGGCATACGATCCCGGCTCTTTCACTTTCAGTGCCCGGGCAATTTTCCGGAATACTTCTTCAAAGCTCAGGTTAGCGGCATTGAGGATGAAACGCTCCCCGCGGATGTTACTTTTCATAAGCATTACCATGATCTTTGCCACATCACGTACATCCACGAACCCTGTGGTTCCGTGAGTATAAAATTTCAACCCGTTATAACAAACACCGAATAAACGGGGACTTCCCGAATGCCATTCCCCTGGTCCCAGCATTACTGACGGATTTACCGTTACGGTCTCCAGTCCTTCAGTCTCCCCTCTCCACACTTCCATTTCGGCGGCGGTCTTGGTCTTCGAATACCACAACCTGTCCATTACGGGCCATCCGTCACTTTCAGATGCAGGCTCACCTTTGAGGGATGAACGAACGGCAGCTATGGAACTTACATGAACAAGCTTTTTGATTTTGTGTTCGAGACACAGATCAACAACGTTTTTCGTACCCAGGACATTTATCTCATGCATCTTTTTTTTCGCTCCGGGATTAAACGAAACAAGTGCCGCACAGTGATACACTTTGGTGACTCCCTCAAAAGCAGGTTCCAGCATAGCCTTGTTTGAAATGTCGGCAGCATACCAGTCTGCCTTTTTCAGCAGGGATGCCCCATTGCCGGTGTAATGTTTCCATACTGAAAGTACCTTTTCGGGATGGCCGTTTTCACTGATCAGTACCCGTACGGGAATATCTTCCTTTAACAATTCAAGCAGCAAATGTCCGCCCAGAAATCCCGTTCCTCCTGTTACCAGTATCATAGTATAAAGATAATGTAATCTGCTTCAGAACAAGGAACTCCATCTATGATATCTCTTTTTCAGACAGAATACGGGAACAAAAACCTCCGGGAAATACATTGCAATGTCTCCCATAAAAACAAGGTGAGGATATTAAAGAAAGAATTCATTACTTTCGCAAAAAAAAATTATGTTCACCGGAATCGTAGAAGAAGCAGCAACAGTTGTTTCCCTTGACAGGGAAAAAGAAAATCTCCACATTACGATGGAATGCTCATTCGTCCATGAGTTGAAGATCGACCAGAGCATTTCCCATAACGGCGTATGCCTTACCGTTGTAGATATCAAAGACAATACCTACACCGTAACGGCCATCCGGGAGACCCTGCTGAAATCCAACCTTGGTCATCTAAAGACCGGCGATAAGATCAACCTGGAACGCAGTGCCAAACTGGAAGGCAGGCTGGACGGCCATATTGTGCAGGGACATGTCGATCAGACCGCAGTTTGCACCGGTGTCAGGGAATCCGAAGGAAGCTGGTATTATACATTCGAATATGAACCTGCACAGGACGATTACATAACGGTGGAAAAAGGGTCGGTATCGGTAAACGGCGTCAGTCTTACCGTGGTGAACTCAAAGGACAATTCTTTCCAGGTAGCGATCATTCCCTTTACGCATGAAGTAACAAACTTTCACCAGATCAAACCCGGATCAATAGTTAACCTCGAATTCGACATCATCGGGAAATATATCTCTAAAGTGGTGAAGCAACAATTGGGGAAATAATCAGCAGTCCGAGGTCTTTCTGCTACCAACATTTCACCCCTTCGGGGTGCTTCATAAAAAATCATGTAGGGTCACGATGCATCGTGACCATAAAAGACACGGTTCAGGGGAATGTAATGGCGAATATTGCAATAAGATAATCTTAAGGTTTATGTCCCCCTGGGGTGACTTACAGGGGGGAATTTGTCTTCGATAAAATGCTCTATTTTCTCAATTACTTTATCTATCTGTAACAATACTTCCCTGTCTGTAAATCGCAACACGG
>JASFVU010000007.1:0-15251 GCA_050049665.1 Bacteroidales bacterium
CGCCACTCGACATTCAATTTACGAACCAGACAACAGGGCACTTCGACAGCACCAGCTACTACTGGGATTTTGGTGACTACTCACAGTCATTTGAGAGAGATCCCCAACACAGGTATTACAATTATGATTCCATTGACCAGGATTATACGGTCCGGCTGGTCACTGAGTCACCTTTAGGATGTCTCGATACCATTTCCCGGGATATTACCGTCCATCCGAGGGTCCGGACCGTCATGGCCATAGGATCCAGTGCCAGTTGCTCTCCGCTCGACATTGAACTGAACCCCGAAAATTCGATAGGGGTCGATACGTTTTACTGGCATATCGACTACTGGTATGGCGACAGCAGTTATGTGACCCTGAACAAAGATCCGGTCAATCTTTATCACCGGGACACGAGCATCACAGGAGGGCCCGATACTTTGCATATCAATTTATGGGGTGTGAACCAGTGGGGATGTCTGGATTCATTCCCCCAGAGAGATATTGTTGTTTTTCCGGCAGTCCATACTGAGTTCGGTGTTGACACGACGGAGATATGTGATGCGGACACGATCGGATTTACCAACCATTCGATCGGTTATAAATTATTCTATAACTGGGATTTCGATGACGGTACTGTCCGGCAGGATACTTCATCAGCGCCTTTTACACATAATTTTTTCAACAGGTCGGATGCAGACTCGGTTTACAACGTGCATCTTACGGCTACTTCCGAGTTTTTCTGTGAAGACGAGTATGACACGATGATCACCGTGCATCCGTTTATACGGGCCAATTTTGGCATTGATTACGACAATAACTGCAGCCCGTTGCTGGCTACTTTTTCGGATTTAAGCGTACGGGCACACTTTTATGAGTGGGATTTTGGTGATGACAGCACGTCAACCACTTCCGATCCGACATTTACCCACCCATACTGGAATCTGAGCGAAACGAATGACACCGTATATTATGTGAGTCTGGTGACCAGGAACAATGAAGGATGTTCCGATACCCTGGTCAGGACCGTATCCGTATATCCGCATGTCATTGCAGAGTTTGATCTGACGGATACGATCGGATGTTCCCCACTCGCCGTGACATTCCTCAATAGTTCCAAAGGCGGATCATTGTCCTATTTATGGGATTTCGGGAATGATGTAACAGGAACAACTCCCGCTCCTTCCTTTGTCAGGACGTATTCCAATCCGGCCCAGTACGATACTACCTATATTATAACACTGACGGCCAGCAATCCTTATGGTTGTGACAGCTCCGTGATGGACTCGGTCACTGTGTTTGCTTCCATTGATGCCGACTTTGTTTTACCGGTAACGGATAGTTGTCCGCCTTTTACCATCAACCCGGAAAATACTTCTTCTGTCGGAGCGCATTTTTACACGTGGGAATTGTTTAATGACAGTCCTTCTCCGTTTTTTACTTCTACTGATTTTGAACCTGTTATGCCTACCTTATCAAATTCAACATCCGTTCCTGATACGATCATTACGATGCTCAGGGTTTCCGGGGACCTTGACGCGCCCCATATGGCCTGTGCCGATACCCATTCGATAGAGATCATTGTATATCCTCTGGTTACGGCAGATTTTACCTCCGATCCGATAGCTTTTTGCTCACCTGATATACCGGATCTGATAAATAATTCGGTTAATGCCGATATGTATGTGTGGGATTTTGATGACGGGTCAGGCTCTACGGCAGAGGATCCCACCCATGAATTTGAAAATTTCCATAATATCAATGATGTCGATTACACGATCGACTTACTGGCCCGGTCTGTTTATAATTGTACAGATGATACTTCCGTTACCATCACGGTTTATGCAAAACCGTCTGCGGAATTCTATTTGCCCGATGCGTCTGACTGTCCGCCCTTTGAACTCCAGATGACGGATATATCAATAGGAAGTAATCTGAGCTATCTGTGGAATTTTGACGGGGATACAAGCACACTTCAGAATCCTTTACATACCTTCGATAATGAGTCGACCGACGTAGTAGCAAAACCCATTACGCTTACGGTTACATCCGACAAAGGATGTACTGATTTCATTTCCAAACAAATTAACGTATACCCGAATGTCCGGGTAGCCTTTACCAGCGATGTGACCGAAGGTTGCAGCCCGCTCGAGGTTCAGTTTACAGGGGATACTGTTAATGTGAGCAGTATGCTGTGGTATATGAACGGACAGGCATTCAGTCCGCAGAAAGATCCTTCCCTGCGGCTTGTTAACGACGATCCGGTGAATGCGGTATATGAAATTACTTTCAGTGCTGTCTCGGAATTCGACTGTTTTGATGATACTACCGGGTATATTACGGTATTTCCGGGTCCGACAGCCGAATTTATTCCCCAGCCGATGATCCAGTCTTACAACACGGAATCGGATCAGACACCGGTCACTTTCAGGAACGAAACTTATTTACAGTCGGAATGGGTATATGAATGGGATTACGGAGACGGATCGGTTGATAGTGAAACCGCCGGTATATTTGATCACGACTATGAATATATGTTCTGGGGCGAAGAAGAAAACAATTATTACTTCCCGGTACAATTGGTGGCATGGAATTCGGAAAATCCCGAATGCAGGGATACGATCATCAGGGAGATCCAGATAAGACCGCCTGTCCCGGAGGTTGAGCTGGAAGAAGATATTTCGGCCTGTGTTCCGTTTACACTGGACTTTTATGCAGTGGCCAAGTATGTATATCCCGATCAGTATGAGTGGGATTTTGGTGACGGAACGACTTCAACAGATACGTTTGCTGTTCATACGTTTGATGAGCCGGGAGTATATACGGTGAGGCTGGAAGTAAACGGAGACGGAGGACCGGCATTTGATGACCGGATAGTATATATATATCCCCGGCCAACAGCAGCATTCACATTCAATGATTCCTCCGTGTTTACGACCAGTCAGGACCGGCCTGCCGACATTATCAGTTTCTATAACCAGACTAGCGGCGGAGCCGATTACTGGTGGTTCTTCACGAACCAGGAACCGGATGAATCGGCAGCCGGCTTAAGTGTTGAGAATGCGGAATCGATCGAGATGAATCCTACCTGGTCTTATGAGGAACAAGGTACGTACTATGTGGCACTCATAGCACAATCTGACCTCGGTTGTTATGATACTATTGTGAATTCCATACCGATATATGTTCTTGGAGACGGGAACATACAGTTTCCAACGGCGTTTACTGTTGATCCAGCGGGAGCAGGAAATGAATGGGTTTCAGATCCTGCCGATATGGATACAAGGATCTTCAGGCCTTTTGCTCAGGGAATTGAAGAATATAAGCTGGAAATTTATAACCGGTGGGGAGTGCTGGTTTTTAAGTCCAATGATGTTAATCACGGATGGAACGGCTATTTGCAGGGAAGACCGGCAAAGCAGGATGTTTATATGTGGAGGGCAAAAGGAAGATTTACCAATGGACAACCTTTTGAAGTGAGTGGTGATGTAACACTGCTGATTGTGCCGCGCGAGCAGTATTAATACAAAAACATTTCGCTATTCACTGTTTATAAATAGTTCTTTATCAAAAATATTTGAGTAACTAAAAGAATTATTTTCGTTTTTCAAACCAACTCATGTTATTACCGTAACAAAGGGTAAACGCTTTAAATCAGTGCGCAGGATTTTCGTTCTCATATTGCTATTCCTCCTATACGGGGGTGTGTACTGTCAGGACCCTCAATTCTCACAGTTCTATTCTAATCCGTTGTACCTGGGCCCCTCATTTGCAGGCGCAGTCGATGGGAGCCGCATTGCCCTGGTATACCGTGATCAATGGTGGGAAGCCTCGTCACCTTTCAGGTCCTACAGCGTTTCTTACGATCATTTTTTTTCTACATTCAACAGCGGAATAGGTATTCTGGCTTACCAGGATGTTTCCGGGACAGGCAAAATGGGGTCATTGAATATCGGGATCCACTACTCGTATGATTTTAAGATCTTCAACGTCTGGCATATCAGACCGGGATTGTCTTTTTCCTATGTTGAACACGGATTTTTCGGTGAATTTACCTTCCTTGACGAGATCATAGGTTCTTCCACGGCCGTTCCGGATCCTTCGAGAAAAAAGGCAAGGGACATTGACATGGGAACATCGGCTCTTATTTATACTAATAAATTCTGGGTCGGAGCCTCCGTTGATCATTTGCTAACCCCTAATATTTCTTTGTGGGCCTCGGAATCCAGGATAGATATAAAATACAGTTTTTACGGAGGATATGAATTTCGCCGGAAGGGAAAATTGTTGAAGCCCAGTGATGAGACCATGACCTTTGCATTTATATACAAGGAGCAGGGAACTGTCAGACAGCTCGATCTGGGCGTGTACTGGCATAATTATCCTCTGGTTCTCGGGATATGGTACCGTGGTATACCGTTTGTCAACTCAGACAGGGGAGATGCCATGGTATTTCTGGTAGGAATAAAAACCAGGCAGCTCAATATCGGATACAGTTATGATTTTACCATATCGAACCTTCTGGCCGATGTGAGGGGATCGCATGAAATTACCCTGACTTATAAATTTTTACTTCCCAAACGGTCCAAGAAAGGGAAAGTACCCTGTCCCGAATTTTAGTGCAACGATCACTGCGTAATTATCTGCATTCTGCCGGGGAACATTTTTCCGTTTTTTTCATTCTCTTTTGACTAACCTGCCCTGTTCAATAATTCACAGTTTAATCTGTGCCAAAGCTGGTTAGCCCGATTTAGTTACACTTGATTTTTGAAAAAAAGTTAGTGTAACTTGATCGTGACCAGTTTCACAATTGAAATTTATGAATTAATCAGGCTAAAATCTTATTTTTGTAGCGTATTAAACCTGAAACTTTTAGTATAATGAAAATTCATGTGAGTTCCTGTCCCGATATTAATCGGGATTTTGAACATTCAGAAATCAAAAAATTTTAAACAGATGAAAAATTTACCCCTTATTTTAAGCTCCGTTGCCTTAGCTGCAGTTATTGCATTGTTCATTCTCTTTTTTGCAGGAAAAAAGGAACAGTTCCCGGCTGAAACATCCGGTATGGAATCTCTGGAACTGCCGCAGGTAAGCGGAGGGATCGTTTACGTGAACATCGACAGTGTACTGAACAATTATGATATGTATGCCGATATCCAGGGTGAATTGCAGGAGAAGCTCAAAACGTCCGAAGCTCAGCTCGCTGCCAGAGAAAAAGCGTTGCGTAAGGATATGCAGGATTTTCAATATAAGATCGATCGCCAGCTAGTTACCCGTGCAGAAGCAGAAAAATTGCAGCAGGAGCTGATGCAACAGGAACAGGCGCTGTACCAGCTCCAGAATAACCTCCAGGTTGAACTGGCGGAAATGGAACAGGTAGCTCAGCGAAAAGTCTTAAATTCTATCATGGAATACCTTGGGGGACTGGAAGATGCAGACCAGTACCAGTATATACTCGGAACCACTTTTGGAGGGAATATTCTGTATGCCAATGAGAATCTGAATATTACAAAAACGGTTGTAAACGGGATCAACGAGAAGTATGTAAAGGGAAAAGAGGATGACGACTAATGTTTCATGAAAATGAATTTTGCCGGTCGGTATTTCAGTAAATACAAATATGCCTCTGAACAAATAAAAGAGCCCCCGTCGGGGCTCTTGCGTTTTGTGGTGGTAATTCCCGCTTACCTTGAAGACAAAGCCTGTAATACTCTAAAAACGCTTAAATATGCCGATAATCCACAGGGCGATGTGGAAGTTATCGTTGTGATCAATCATGGTGAGCATGATTCGGAAGAAAATAAAAAGAAAAACCTCGGAACATATAAAGATCTGACCGGCTGGTGTGCAAAGAACAGCGGAGAGGGTAAGCGGTTTTTTACCCTGCTTGCCCGGGACCTGCCAAAAAAGCATGCAGGGGTGGGGCTGGCAAGAAAAATAGGCATGGATGAGGCATTGGCCAGATTTGGTGTAACGGACCGGAGTGACGGGATCATCCTTTCACTGGATGCGGATGCAAAAGTGGACAGGCACTATTTCACGTCAGCAGAAAGGATCGGCGGCAGCGACCGGAAGTATGAAGGCTTTATTTATCAGTTTGCCCATGAACTTGAAGGAAAAGAGTATTCCCGGGAAATATATGATGCCATTGCCGGTTATGAACTTCACCTCAGGTATTATAAGCATATACTGGATTATTCCGGTTTTCCCTATTCCAATTATACCATCGGATCGTGTTTCGGGGTAAAAGCCGGGCTCTATGCCAGGCAGGGAGGGATGAACCGGCGTCAGGGAGGCGAAGATTTCTATTTTTTGAACAAATTATTTCCGAATGCAGAGTTTGCTTGTATTACAGACAGTTGTATCACACTTTCTCCCAGACCGTCGGAACGGGTTCCGTTCGGTACGGGCCCGGCAATCACCAAAATGTCGGAGAACGGAGCGGAAACCTGTAAAACCTATTCCCCGCAGGCCTTTTTTGATCTGAAAAAGGTATTTGATTCGGTTGAACGACTGTATCGGATAAATGAAAACTCTCCCGGTGAATATGTATCTTCTCTGCCGGAAAGCGTGAAGGAGTTTCTTTTGTCCCGGCAATTTGAGATGAAATTCAAAGAAATAAAAGGAAATACTTCTTCCCCGGCTTCATTCACAAAGCGGTTTTATTCCTGGTTTGACGGTTTTATGGTGGTGAAATTCTTAAATGATTCACACAATAAATATTTTGATAAAATACCTGTGAACCAGGCTGTTGCAGTTTTTTTGCGGAAAATCGGACTGTCTCCCGAAAATAACCGGATCAGAAGTCTTCTCGAATTGTTCAGGAAACTGGACAGGGAAGGCAGGGATCTTTAGTCCGAAAAATTCATGAATCCTGCGAACGCACCTGAATGAGAGATGAGTAGTGCGTAGTGAGGTTTTGGATCACTAGCTCGTTAGCAGGGTACTTGGTACTTGGTGCTGGTAGCTGGGCCGTTTTAATGTTTAATCGTGTAATCGTGTAACTGAGTAATTGGTGAACTGGTGAATCGATGAAATGATATATACGATCAGCTTATCAGGATCTTCATTTCACCAGTTAGTCGATTAATCAGTTAATCATTCTTTAAGAAGATGAACTGGTGAACTGATGAAACGATTGGCTTCATTTCATCAGTTAATCCTTTAGATTAACGTGAGTTCGATATAAGGAGTGAAAGGTAATTTATTGGTACAGAATAATATATATGGAAAATCTTCGCGTTTTCTTTGAGTATTGGAGTCTTAGTGGCATAAAATCCATACAAGAAAGTGCCACAAAGACACTAAAACACTAAGAATTCACTAAAAACTTTGTTAAATAACTGATAATTAAGGTTTTTTATTTCGAACTCACATTAGATTAGTTAGTTAATAAATAATAGAAATCTTTTCAATGCGCACCGGCCTTCGTTTCGTACCCGTACGGCAAGGACTACCAAAGAGAACAGCAACACAATTCATTTTAATAATTGATTAAACATCCCGACACCGAAACTTTTAATTGTGTAAATGATCGGCTTTTCAGCATCTTCAGTTCATCCTGATATTTGAGTTCCACGAATAAACCGTTACTCTTTCACAATAACAAATACATCCTCGTCGTCTCTTTTCATCAGGTATTGTTCTCTGGCAAATTTTTCAAGGTTTTTGTTATCGGTCTTTAACTCATTCAGCCGTTTTTTGTCTTCTTCTATCTTTTGTATGTAATATTCCTTATCTGCCTTTAACTGGTTCAGTTCCCGGATATAACGGAAACGTTCCAGGAGGTTGTTCTCATCAAGAAAACTTATCCATACGATAAATATTATTGCTGCAAGAACGTATTTGTTCTTCAGTCGTTTTAAGATCAGATTTTTGTCCGGAATAACTTCCATCTTTTCTCAGATCATTTGCTTCCAGAACCAAAAGTAATGATGAAATGTTAGTTTAAAAAAGGTTACGGCGATGATTTATTTACAATTTTACCGGGGACAAGAAAAATGATGAGATAAATCATATCCCTGTTTCACTGCCAAATAATAAATGTCATTTTTTTCGGCAGGAGAATCGAATAATTTTAAGAAAAAAAGGATTATGGATGGAGCAAAATACAGTATTCCGGTGCCGCAGAATGAACCCGTTCTCAGCTATTCACCGGGGTCGGACGAAAGAAAGGAATTAAAGCATGCCATTGAAACGGCCCGTGCGTCCGAGTCCGACCTTCCGATGATCATTGGAGGCAGGGAAGTACGAACGGACAAAAAGATAAGGATACACCCTCCTCATGAAATAAAACATACGCTGGGGTATTATTCTCAGGGTGGAAAAAAGGAGGTACAGATGGCTATTGATGCCGCTTTAAAGGCAAAACTCGGCTGGATGAATACTTCCTGGGAACAAAGGGCTTCTGTTTTCCTGAAGGCTGCCGATCTGTTATCCGGTCCTTACAGGGCAAAGATGAACGCAGCCACCATGCTGGGACAATCAAAAAATGCTTTTCAGGCAGAGATCGATTCTGCCTGCGAACTCATAGATTTTTTCCGGTTCAATGCGAAATTCATGGAGAATATTTATACCATGCAACCCAACTCGGTAAAAGGAGTCTGGAACAGGACCGACTGGCGTCCGCTGGAAGGCTTTGTTTTTGCATTGACCCCGTTTAATTTTACGTCCATTGCCGGAAACCTGCCCACGGCACCGGCCATGTTAGGAAATACGGTGGTCTGGAAACCTTCCAAATCACAGATCTACTCGGCTTCTGTTATCATGGAATTACTCCTTGAAGCCGGACTGCCAGACGGAGTGATCAACATGGTTTTTGCTTCAGGGCCCGATGTGGCCGATGTTGTCCTGAATCACCGTGATTTTGCGGGGATACATTTTACGGGCTCAACCGGTGTTTTTCAGAACATCTGGAAGACGATAGGTGATAATATAGATAAATACCGGTCATATCCGCGGATCGTCGGCGAAACCGGAGGAAAAGATTTTGTTCTTGTTCACCCTTCGGCCGATGTCAGTCAGGTTGTTACGGCACTGGTCAGGGGAGCTTTTGAGTTTCAGGGACAGAAGTGTTCCGCAGCTTCACGGGCCTATATACCTTATTCTTTGCGGGATGTTATACTGGCAGGCTTAAAAAAAGATCTTGATTCCGTAAAAACGGGACCTCCCGAAGATTTCAGGAACTTCATCAATGCGGTCATAGATGAAACATCGTTTGATAAGCTGACGGGAGTTATTGAAAGCGCACGAAAAGATAAAGATGCTGAGATACTGTTCGGTGGGAAGTATGACAAATCAAAAGGATATTTTATTGAACCAACGGTCATACTGACTGCTAATCCGCAATATTTTACGATGGAAGAGGAATTGTTCGGTCCGGTACTGACTGTTTACATTTATCCTGATAAGGAGTTTGATGAGGTTTTAACGCTTGTGGATACTACCTCGGAATATGCGCTTACAGGGGCTGTTTTTGCAAAAGACAGGAATGTAATTGCCCGGTCATCCGGAAAACTGCGTTTTGCCGCCGGGAATTTTTATATCAATGACAAGCCGACAGGTGCTGTTGTAGGTCAGCAGCCTTTCGGAGGATCAAGAGGATCGGGAACGAATGATAAGGCAGGATCGTTGATAAACCTGCTCCGGTGGCTGTCTCCCAGGTCAATAAAAGAAAATTTAAACCCTCCCGCAGACTACGGTTACCCGTTTTTGAACGAATAAACGGATTAAGAATTGCACTCAATTAAAAAAGAAGGTATCCAAAAAGCAGAAACTAAATCTATTGGTCACATTGATCGGAGTCGAAATGTATTGTTTATCAGATGAATACATTCTTCGACTCCGCTCAGAATGACATAAAAAAGGACACTCTCTTTTTGAAGCCGCAGAATAAAATTTCCTTACCTGAACAGCTTCCGGATGACCGGTGGAATTAATATTTTGTAAATTTCCGGGTGCTTATGTTATCGTTGCATTCAAACCGGATGATATAAACTCCCGTTTCAAGTCCCAACTGATCGATCATGAATTTTTGTTCATGCGTTCCGGCAGTTTTTACTGTTTCTTCGAGAATTCCAAGGAGTTTCCCGTTCAGATCATAAATACTCCATGATAGGGAGGCTGCTTTATCGATCATATAGCTGACAGTGAGTTCGTTATCTGCAGGATTCGGGAATATCTTAAAGGCGTCGTTCTGTAACGTTGCGGGCTCAACAGCAGTATATCCTTCAATGGCTGTAATTGTGATGATGGATTCTTCACTGTCGTCAATGCTGTCATTGACCGTAAGGCCGACGGTGAACTCACCTTCGGAGGCGGCATAGAACTGGCACTGAAGCATTTCAGGTTCATTGATGACCAACCCGTCTTCCACGGACTCCGAAATGACCCTCCAGGAATACAGCAATTCGTCTCCGTCGGCATCCGAACTTGCCGAGCCATCCAGATAATAGAATTTCATTGTGCCTATGGTCATATCCGCGCCGGCATCTGCTGCCGGTGGTGTATTGTCTGCCACGGCATGAATGATCTTTTTGCCGGCGACACTGTTGTAAGAACCATTGTTGACCACCAGGCCGATAAGATAGTAACCGGCAACGTCGGGAGTAATCTCGGTGCTGACATCACCGGGTGAAGCAATGGTACTTTCACTGCCCGCAGGCTTTGAAATGACCGACCATTCATAGGAAACCAGTTCAAGGTCCATCGGATCAAAGCTTTCGCTCCCGTCCAGTGTCACGGCATCTTCAACAAGAGTTTTTACATTTCCCCCGGCATTGGCTATGGGTGCTATTCCGTCAAAATTCCCTGCTTTCAGAACATTTTTTATCCTGAAGAAATGTCCTTCGCCGCCTCCGGAATTTTCTTCTTTCACACGTACATGCAACGTATGTTCTCCGTCGGCCAGACCATCTGCGATCATTTGAAGTTTGGTTGCCGGACCCCAGGTTTCTGTCCAGTAGGCATCTATGGTGATGTGGGTACCGTCATCCACCCAGGCTTCGACCTGCCCCCAGTCGTCGTCGTCATCCTTCTGAAACAGGATCGAAATGGCATTGCCGTCCACCACAAAGCTTATTTCATCACCCGGGTTGTTGCCCTCCCAGCTTGTACTTTTTATGACCCAGTTGTTGTTTGCCAGGTATGTCAGGTCGGAGGGGGTGTACATGTAACAGTTGGAAAAGACCTCCCCGACAATGGAAGTGGCCGGGCCGGGCCAGATTGCCGGCAGATCTTCGTCATCGGGAAGATTGGCAAGAATGACCTCCAGTTCACCGGTAATGAATTCCGTCATGTACTCGTGACCAAGAGCATTGGGATGTACATCATCAAGGTATATATCATCTAAAGTATAACCGTCATTTAAAATAGCTGAGTCGATCATATCAACAAAACTTATCATGGGTACACCATAATGATCACCAACCGTATCATGTGCAGCTTGTGCTGTTGACCCATCCTTAATTTTCAATAGAAGGAACATAATCCCTGGCATACTATCGTGCATGTATGCTTGTTGTACGATTCCTTCCATCATAGTAGTCGGTTCATCCACCCCTTCGGTATCGTTCACAGAAAATTCCACTACAATAAAATCGGGATTGTACTGCAAAAGGTCCCGCTGCATACGATGGACACCAATATCAGAGCCCGTGCCTCCGAAACCGGCATTTACCAGGGAGACGGTACTTGAAGGGAAGTTGGTCTGCCACCATTCGGTGATCCTGGTTCCCCATTCGTTTTCTTCTCCGCCGGCACCATAACCTTCCGTGATCGACCCGCCAATGACACCAATGGTAACCGGTTCGCCACGACGCGCTTTTGCCATTGCATGATAGATCCGTGTCGTGTCATAAGGCGCGGTATTGATAACAGTGGCAAATAGATCATTTGTGCCGAGCACTGCTACCATAACACCGGAAATAAACAGTATCCGGATCTTTCTGTAGTTGAGAATGTTTAATTTCATAATGCAAGTTATTTGTTAGGAATTATTGATTAGTTTTCAGTCTGTTGTTAAAGACAATAACAAAAATAACGGATTAATCGGATATGAGAATTTCCGGGCATAAAAAAAGACGGGGTTAACTGTTGAGTATACGTTTTCATCTGAAGCCGGCCAGCTATTCGTCCGGATTGGCAGTTACCGGTTCTTTCCCGGCACTATTGATTATCCTGTACCCGATAAGGCGATCAAAGTCACTCATGGGCTGGCACAGGTAAACGAATATGGCATAATCATTTTCCGCTTCCGAATGATTGCCTTCCGTGAGATCAAAGGAAATTTCTTTTGAACCCTCATTCACGGTGCAATAAGCGTAATTGTAATATCCCTGTTTCAGGAAAAGGGATTTTTTGTATTCTCCTCTCTGTGTGTTGTAGTTCATGCAATTGCTTTTATCTGTCTTCCAGCCGGTCAGGGCTCCGTAAATGAATACGTTCATCCCTGGTATACGGGGAGCTTTAAGGGTAAAATGTACATGAACGTAATCAGATTCGGTATGTCTGTTGTATGCATCGGGCATGTCGATATAAAACAGACCGTTCAGGTCGGTGGAAGAAAAATAGGGGGTAAATTGTCTTAATTCATCGTGTTTCACATAAAAATGTGTTTCCGGACTGAGGTATCTGATGCTGTCCACTCTGTCGGAAACGTATTTGATGCTTTTGATATCAAAATACCTGAATTCATTGACTCCGCCGGTAATTAACTGGTAAGGCAGGTCAAAGTATAATTTGTTATCGCGGAGAACGGGTTTAAAGGCGATATCCACCTTGTTATTCCAGTCGTTATTTTTGATAACGACTACCTTTATTTCCTGCATAGGGTTTACGAGGCCCAGTTTTCCCGGATCAATTTCAATATTCAGTTCCTGGTTCTGATGGTCCGGTTTTTTCACGGTAGCCTGAATGTCCGCTTCCGTTTCCGCTATACAGAACTTTCGTGTAAAGATAATATGCCGGGGGTCCGAACTTTCGTAAACGCGAAGAATATAATTGCCGCTTACCAGGATTTCCATATCCGGAGAAGGCACTTCTGTCATATAGTGTTTGTAATATTTTGTCGTATTGAAAGAGGAGTAACTGTTTTCAACCAGGTTGTCGTTAAAGCCGTCCAGATACAAGTGGTCGGAGATTTCATTCAGCTTCCAGTCGTATGAACATGCCGTAACGGAATAAGAATAGTTTTCTTCCGGTTCGCCAATGTAATCAAACCGTAATGTCAGTTTTTCGTCTTCTTGGTGAAACAATACGGGAAGGGACAGTTCCTGGTTACTGCGGTAAAACAGGATGGTCTTTATATGGTCATCCGAACATTCCTGACGGACAAATTCCGGCTCCCGGGAAACCGTTGCATTCCCAAAAAGATGAAAACCAATAAAGGAAAATACGATTATCTTTATGACAGAAGGCATGGGTTTGAAGGAATAATAAATGTACATGTTAAAATTTTATAAAAAATTAGTTAATATTTGTATAATCAGTCAGCAGGATAAACAAAACATGGTATTATCAGTTAGTGTTTTTACTATATAATTTGATCCGTATTGCATGGTTGTTAAAGTTTTAAAAATAGCTATTTTTGTGCCACATTTAAAAGCTTGTGAGGTAAATGCCTGAAAAGATCAAAATCAGAAAAGGTCTGGATATTAATTTGAAAGGCAAAGCAGAAAAGATTTTTGTGAAAGCCGGGAAGGCTGAACTTTTTGGGGTCAAGCCGACAGATTTTCACGGATTAGTACCAAAATTAACTGTAAAGGCCGGGGATAAAGTAAAAGCCGGATCTCCCCTGTTTTTTGACAAGTACAGGCCTGAAATAAAATTTACTTCTCCGGTTAGCGGAACAGTTCAGACAATTAACCGTGGTGAGCGCAGACGAATTCTGGAGGTTATTGTTAAACCCGGTGAAAGCATTGAATACGAAGAGTTCAAAAGCGGTGTTCCTGCTGAGTTATCACGTGAAGAGATCAGCAGGAAATTGCTTGACAGCGGACTGTGGCCTTCATTGATACAACGTCCCTATAATGTGATCGCCAGTCCGGAAGATACTCCGAAGTCAATATTCATTTCAGCATTTGACACATCGCCACTGGGTCCCGATTACGATTTTCTTGTAAAAGGGCTGGAAGCAGAATTCCAGACAGGCATTGATGCATTGGTAAAACTGACCAAAGGAAAGGTGCATGTGGGGGTCGACAGCGAGTATCCTCCTTCTTCGGTGTTCACGAATGCCCGGGGTATCCAGCTCAACAGGTTCAAGGGGCCCCATCCTGCCGGAAATGTCGGTACCCAGATACACAGGATCGATCCGATCAATAAAGGTGAGATCGTATGGACCACCAGGCCTCAGGACGTAATTGCCATCGGACGGTTGTTTTTAAAAGGTGTTTATGATGCTTCAAAGATTGTTGCCCTTACCGGCTCCGAGGTGATAAAACCGAAATATTACAAAACGCTTGGCGGTTCCTGCATTCGTTCGCTCACACATGAAAATGTAAAGGAAGGGAATGTACGCTGCATCAGCGGAAATGTGCTTACCGGGACAAGTGTTTCCAAAAACGGATTTCTGGGGTATTACGATTCCCAGGTTACTGTGATCCCGGAAGGAGATCATTATGAGTTTCTTGGCTGGCTTTCTCCGGGATTCGGTAAGTTCAGTACATCGCGGTCATACTGGTCGTGGCTGTTCCCGGGAAATGAATACGAGATCGACACAAATCTCAGGGGTGGCAGGCGCGCCCTGATGATAACAGGAAAATTTGAAAAGGTATTTCCCTTTGATATATATCCGATGCAGCTGTTAAAAGCGATCATTATAGAAGATGTCGATCTGATGGAGAAACTGGGCATCTATGAGGTAGTCGAAGAAGATTTTGCCCTTTGTGAGTTTGTGGATATTTCGAAAACGGATATCCAGGAAATTGTCAGAAAAGGACTCGACCTGATGATCAGGGAGATGGGCTGATATCCTTCAGGATCAAAATGAAAAACAGATTGAATGAAAGGACTCAGGAAATTATTGAATAATGTGAAGCCCAACTTCGGGAAGGGCGGGAAGTTTGAAAAGCTTCATGCCTTGTTCGATGCTATGGAGACCTTGTTGTTTGTCCCGAACAGGGTAACCCGTTCAGGGACTCATATCAGGGATGCCATGGATATGAAGCGCACCATGATCATTGTGGTGATAGCCATGATACCGCCACTTCTCTTTGGGATGTGGAATGTCGGGTATTTTCATTTTATGTCTCTGGGAACACTTGACA
>JASFVU010000290.1:0-4791 GCA_050049665.1 Bacteroidales bacterium
TTTCTCATCAGTAACTAAAAGAAACAATTCCCGGATTTACTTCTCTTAATACATCTAACCGTAAATTTTCTCAATTATTTGTTTGTGAATGCAACCCTTTCGGAAAGAGCTTGTCATTTGTGAAAGAGTAATAACCATACCACTCCGGTACCGGGTCTCTGTCTTTTCAAACGATCCGGTATTCCATACGGTTATTATGAAATAAATGATTGCGTATGATCATCACTTACGACAAATCAACTTCTTCATTTACAGAACTGCCCTTTCTGTTTTTCCGATTAGTATTTACGCTTTTAATAAACCTGATTTCAATAGCTGTTCTGATTTACAGAATTATTTTTTATAACTCTAAATCTTACTGATATGAAGAGAATTCTATTTTATTTATCGTTTCTTTCTGTAATTTTCATGAGTTCATGTGAATTATTTGAGAAGGACCCTCCCAGAGATTTTGTTCCGGATGAACCGGATATGTCGGGAAATCTGCTGATCATCAACAATTCGAATAAACAACTTGTCCTGTACAAGGATGAATACATTGTGAAAAAGATCCCGGCCTCTGCCACCGACTACCTGGTGAATATTCCGAATCCGAATGAAGGGACGATCCAACTGGACCTATACCTGTGGGAAGATGTCAGGGATGATCCGAACAATCCCGATCCCGAACTGGTGTATAAAAGGTGGCTTGTGCCCCTGGCAAACAGTGAAGCCATAGAGGACCGTGCGACATGGCATATCAGCGGAGCTTCCCAGTATACGAACGTGGCAACGGTAACGTTCAGGTATTACGGCGGCACGGAAGAGTTCGTAGACGTATACCTTGACGGCCGGACAGGAGCCAAGATAGCCAGCCTGAAAGCCGGACAGGACAGGCTTGTGGGTGTCGATTACGATAATTACAGCCTGCATTACCTGTATTGGTTCTCCGATCAGAATACCAGCGAGTCGTTTGAAGAACTGGGATGGATCGAAAAGGAACTGGTGAACGGTGATGAGAAAGACATCTGGCTGGTACTGAATGAGAACCGGAAAGGGGTTACCATTATCATTCCTCATCTGGGATACGCCCAGAGCAGCGGAACAAAATACGGGAACCTGAGAATAACGAATACCTCCGGTGATCCTGTTCAGATCTATGCCGGTGATAAGCTGATCGAAAGCGTTTGTTACCTCGAGGACGGCAGTACACAAAATCTTTCGACGATCGACAGAAACGGCACCTATACTTACATCATGCCTATTTACGAAGATAAAGCAACTACAGCCGAATACATCCTTAACGCCAAACATCTGACAAACGGAAGCATCATTGAATCGACTACCATTACCGTTGTTGCGGATGAGACAGTCGACTGGCAGGTAGATGGCGAACCGGACATTGATGAAGCCGAAGAAGAAGAACCGCCGGTGGAATAACGGCCGGCAGACCGGAATAACATGGCTTTTTTAAGCCAATGATCAACCCCTTTTGTGAAAAACCCTGTAACTGCAACTCAAATGCAGTTGCAGGGACACAAAGGTGGGAAACTTATTTGGTAATCAGTTTAATAAATGAAATTTAAAAGTTAAACAGGTTAAATCTTTATTCATCATGAGAAACAACAGAACATTTGTTATTTCATTCCTGATAGCGGTTTCTCTGTTTTCCAGCCGGTGTGAAAAGGACCATTACGGATGTACGGATCCGAAAGCCCTGAATTATGATGTTTCGGCAGACATAGATGACAATTCCTGTGAATATCGTCCGGTATGCAGGGCCGATGGTGACGGTAACCTGATCATTTCAAATCAGACAGGTTATGAATTGTGGTTGTACAGGGACTACTCCGGACTGAACGGTCAGGATGCCTATGTGACCTGTATTCCTGCCGATGCGGAAAATTTTCTGATCGATATCTCCAACCGGGACCTTGAAGTATGCCTTTTGCAGATCTGGATCGCGGAAGAGGTGATTGACCGGGATAATCCCTCTCTGCTGAATGTTTACAGGCAATGGAGCGTGGCTTTGTCGAATACGAATTTACCGGAAGAAAGGGCCAACTGGCTGATAACCGGGAATGATAATTATGCAGGATCGGGTACTTTGTTGCTTAGTTATCCGGATTTTGACGAATTCGGTCTCCAGGTGATCTACCAGGTCGATATTTTTCTGAACAACAGGAACGGGGCCAAACTGGCTTCACTCCGGCCCGGGATACTGGGAAAAAAGGTAAGCGTGGATTTCGGTGTGCAATATTTGTATTATCACTACTGGTATTCCGATCCGAACTCCCAAAGCGGCAACATCACTGAAATAGGCTGGGCAGAAGATGCGAAGGAGGTCGTCATCAATGAGTACCACAAAAAAGCTGATATTGAGATCCCTGTTTTTTACAGCACTGTAGGGAAAGTCGGTGAAATTACCATCGTCAACGAAAGTGATTTTACGGTGAATGTTTATGCCAATGATCATCTGATCGAGGACATTGCCATGGTAGACGGTTCCACACATGGTCTGTCCAGTATTCCGGCAAATGACAGGTCTACGTTTATCATTCCCGTCGAGAAATACAACATAGTGACCAGAAGTCTGGGCGGAGATCAGATTAATGAATTCTCTGGAATATCTGTCGTACAGACCGAGAAGGTAATTCTGTATTCGGGCTTGCCTCACAGGGGACTCAGAATAAACAACGCTACGGAAGAAACCCTTGCTTTGTACAATCAGGATGAGGAGTACCTGGGACTTGTTATTGAGCCGGGGAAGCAATCCGACTTATTCCGGGTTTCCGAGGCTTTTGACACCCTGGTTCTTATTGATTTTGCCAAAACAAAGACCAGAATATTCCCCTATGCTTCGGTTGTAGACATCGCTGATCTCGAAGATTATGTTTACAACCGTATCGTATTTACTTTGCCATGGCCGGAAGCGGAGGGCCTCTACCAAAGTCCTGAAATTCCTGATAATGACACGGCTGTTATGAAGGCTACCCTCATAAACCGTGAACCCGCTGTTCTGACATTCGAGTACAATGTCAGTTCGGAACCGACATACGACATTTTTTCTTTTTCTGCCGATGAAACGGTGGAGATAAATAATGCAAGCGGTGAAACGGGATGGGTAATTTTCAGCAAAGCCTTTGATGCAGGAACACATACGTTGCGGTGGGTATATAAAAAGGACCATTCACGCGCATCCGGGAGAGACAATGTTCAGATAAGGCAAATTCAGGTAGAATAAGATCACTCTTATGAAAAGACTTCTTCTACTGTTCCTGTCTCTCCCGGCCTGCGTGTTTTCTTCCGGACAAGGATGCGGAGTGGGCTATATTTTTGATATTGGCTGGAAATCTGCCGGTGAAGCAGGGCTGACCGGCAGGTTGCTTTACGGATCGAATTCAATAACCTGAACTTCCGTATCTGATCCGTCATCACATTGACCTGCAATTTTTTTCAGGTTGCTGTTCAGTTGGTTTATTAGCTGACCGTAAACCATGGTATCGTGATCTTCAGGCACATCAAATGCAATGTAATTGTTTTTTTTACCCGCAACTGCAATGATCCCGCACAACTCATTTATCCGGTCTGAAGAGGAGGAAAGATCGTTAATTCCCCCATACCATACGAACGATTCACAGGAATGCCCGATTACCGGAGCAAGCAATCCGTTGTACATGGCTGAAGGATGATTCCCGATCTCAACAGGTTGGGGAAAATCAACTTCCATTGTGTGATTGTATTTCCAGTCGGCAGAAAGGTCCTTATAAAAAGTTGAATCGGCATTTGAGCAGATAAATTCATTACCGTAAATTCCTGCAAGACTGTCTGTGAGGAAAAATCTTACAGCAAGCACATTCGACCAGACATGCATAATGGAATCCGGAATGGTTAACATGGTCATGCCATCAATTACGGTGACATCTTCAATGCTGAACTCATTGAAATAAAATTCTGCCTGTCCGTGTATGTTACCCAGTCTGATAAAAAAATCGGAGGTCAGGTAACGGGAAGAAACATAGATCTTTTTTCGCAGATAAAGGATCCTCTTTTTTTTATCATAGGTCTTTTTTGAAAGATTTACCGGTAAATTTGTTACTCTCCAGAGTTCATCATTGTACCAGATCCTTTTCACACCCTTTTTCACTCCGTCGATACAGGTATCCTTCATGGATCTTATGGCAGAAAATACGCTGTCGTTGTACCGGAGGACCGATCGTGCATCTTTTTCAGTCAGCTTTTCCGGAATGGAATCGCTCAAGTATCTGTCAGGCAACCAGGATTCAAGACCGGAACCGGGCCAGGTCAGATCGATAATACCTGTCGTTTCCTTCCTGTTATGTGAAAACATGTGAATAAGCCTGATGACTTTACAGCCCGAAGTTGTTTCCATGGCTTTTTCAGACGGTAACCATTCTCCTTTCATGAAATCTGTCGCCGGTGATCTGAACCCGGACGGGCGGGGTTTAAAAACTTTGATGCGTCCGGTTGCCGGTTCATCCTGCAAATTACAATCCGGATCATTCAGTACGGAAAGCGTATTCAGAAATGCATCACCTGCAACAACATAGACTTTCCCGGCTGTAACCTGTTCAAGTTCTATGATGGTATCAGAGCCTTCAATAAAAAGGGAAAAAGGTTTTTTCAGCACGATTTCGGGAAATACAACTTTCCATGTCCCGGCAGAATCAGCATTTGCAAGCCGTATGAAGTCGGAAATTCTCACGGCAAGAACGGACCCCGGATCGGCATATCCTTTTATGATCGTATTGGGAGAGGTCTGGATTACCATGCCTGAAGCATAGAAAGAAG
>JASFVU010000292.1:0-4776 GCA_050049665.1 Bacteroidales bacterium
TTTGAAATCTGGGCAATTATGAGAAAACCCGAAGAAGAAACAGAAGAATAACGGGTAAGCTTTTCTAAATGAATTGGATAGAAGCATTGATCCTTGGTATTATACAAGGGCTGACAGAATTTTTACCGGTAAGCAGCAGCGGTCATCTGGAGATAAGCAAAGTACTTCTCGGTGTTGAGTTGGAAGACAATCTGACATTTAGTGTTGTTGTTCATGCCGCTACCGTTTGCAGTACGATCATTGTGTTCAGAAAGGATATCCGAAAGTTACTTTCCGGGGTATTTGAGATAAAGTGGAATAATGAAACCCGGTATATAGCCAAAATTCTGTTATCGGCTGTACCTGTTGTTTTAGTAGGTCTTTTTCTGGAATCCCAAATAGAAAGTTTATTTTCCGGCAGATTAATTTTTGTTGCCTTTATGCTGCTCATCACAGCATTGCTGCTGTCGTTTACGTATTATGCCAGACCGAAAAAAGAATCGATTTCATTTTTACATGCCTTTATTATCGGCCTTGCACAAGCCTTTGCAGTATTGCCAGGAGTTTCACGGTCGGGAGCTACGATTGCAACTGCATTAATACTTAAAAACAGCAGGGAAGATGCGGCCCGGTTTTCTTTCCTGATGGTTTTGTTACCGATACTGGGCAAAGCAGGAATGGATTTGTTTTCAGGCAGGGTTATTTCCGGTTCAATAGCCGTTCTTCCCTTGATTATAGGCTTCACTTCTTCTTTTCTTGTAGGCCTGATAGCCTGTAAATTAATGATCAGGATCGTGAAGAACAGCAAATTGATTTATTTTGCGATATATTGTGCGCTGGTGGCTGGATTTTTGTTCCTAATCAGTATTTAAGGGAGAATTGATGCAATTGGATTTTACAAAAGAAGGGTTACAGGAAGGACAGGTACTTGCATTTAACAAACCATACGGATGGACATCTTATTATCTTGTTAATAAAGTCCGCTATTATTTGTGTCAGTACAGCGGGCTGAAAAAACTAAAGGTTGGCCATGCCGGAACCCTGGATCCTCTGGCAACCGGATTGCTGATTCTTTGCACGGGGAGAGCGACAAAGAAAATTATTGAAATACAAAATATGCCAAAGGAGTACCTGGCGGAAATAACATTTGGGGCTACCACTCCGTCATATGACCTGGAAACAGAAATAGATAAAACCTATCCTGTCGATCATATTAACGAAAAAGTATTGTACTCGGCAGTGAGATCATTCAGGGGCAAAATAAAACAAATACCACCTTTGTATTCCGCAAAAAATCTGCATGGTGTTCGGGCCTATGAATTAGCCAGGGAAGGTATAGAAAAGGAATTGGACCCGGTAGAAGTCGAGATATTTGATATCGAATTACTGGATTTTAATTCACCTGTACTGAAACTGAGAATAAATTGCAGCAAGGGCACATACATACGTGCGATAGCACGTGATCTGGGAGAAAACCTGGCGTCAGGCGCACACTTGACTTCCCTTGTAAGAACGGGAACCGGAAGGTATATCCTTGAGGATGCATTTGATATTATTAATTTTAAGAAAAAATTAAACATTTTGTAACAAATTCCCTTTTTTTACGTATAAAGGTCGAATTTTCAAAATAAAAGAAAGGTTACCCGATTATGAAGTTATCGCAGTACAAGTACAATTTGCCGGAAGAACTGATTGCAAAATATCCTTCGGAGAACAGGGATGAATCACGACTAATGGTTTTACACCGGAAAGACAAATCGATTGAACATAAAGTTTTTAAAGAAATTATAGATTATTTTGATGAACATGATGCAATGGTGTTCAACAATACCAAAGTATTTCCCGCCAGGCTCTATGGGAATAAAGAAAAGACAGGAGCAGAGATAGAAGTCTTTTTGCTGAGAGAGCTCAATAAAGAGCAACGTTTATGGGATGTACTGGTTGATCCGGCGAGAAAAATACGTATTGGGAACAAATTGTATTTCGGGGAAGATGATTTATTGGTTGCTGAGGTAATTGACAATACCACTTCACGCGGAAGAACACTGAGGTTTTTGTTCGATGGTGATTACGAAGAATTCAAAAAAACACTTTATGGTCTGGGAGAAACACCTCTTCCAAAGTTTATTAAGAGAGATGTTCAACCGGAAGACCGGGAAAGGTATCAGACTATTTTTGCCAAACATGAGGGAGCTGTTGCTGCTCCCACAGCCGGACTTCATTTCAGCAGAGAACTGTTGAAGCGGCTTGAAATTAAGGGGCTTGATTTTGCTGAAATAACCCTGCATGTGGGATTAGGCAATTTCAGAACGGTTGATGTAGAGGATCTTACAAAACATAAAATGGATTCAGAACGGATTATTATTCCCGAAAAGGCAGTCAGCATTGTAAACAAAGCCAAGGAAAACCGGAAGCAGATTTGTGCAGTGGGGACCACGGTTATGCGAACACTTGAGAGCTCGGTTTCAACACAAGGTTACCTCAAGGCATTTGACGGATGGACGAACAAATTTATTTTCCCGCCTTATGAATTCAGTGTTCCAACCAGCATGATATCAAATTTCCATCTCCCGCTTTCGACTTTATTGATGTCGGTTTCTGCATTTGCCGGTTATGATTTTTTGTTCCAGGCATATAAAGTTGCGATCAAAGAAAAATACAGGTTTGGCACATACGGAGATGCCATGCTGATCCTCTAGGCTTTAAAAGTACTGAATTCCCCGGGGTTTCTTAACTTTTCCGGCTATCTTAGTTCCTTGTCTCCTGAACGGGGAGTGTCAATGCAACCATTACCGGATAAATTTGTCTTTTGACATAATGATTTGACAAACTAAATATTCCGTATTCCCATGAAGGGGTTTTTGTATATATTTTTGTGCTTTTCAATAATAGCGGGACCATCTTTGGCTCAGGATGATGAGTTCAAAACAATTTTTAAAGAAAAAGACGGGAATAATCTGAGAATTACCGGTTTCGGCGGACCGATGATGGCATTTACTTTTGTTGGTGATGACTTTATTCATATGATGGGAGGAGGAGGAGGAGCAATCATTGGCAATGCATTTTTTGGGGGTTACGGATGTGGGAGTACCAATGCCCCGGCATTCAAATACGATGATCAATACACCATGAAATTTGGTCACGGCGGCCTTTGGTTCGGGTATATTTTCGGATTCAACAGGCCTGTCCATTTGTCGCTTTCAGCTCAGACCGGATGGGGAAACATAACCCAGAGAATTAAGCTGGGAGAGGATGAATTTGAAGATGTGCAAAAGAATTCTGTTTTTGTGCTGACTCCCATTGCTGAACTGGAATTTAACTTCTCACGTTTTTTTGTTCTCGGACTGGGGACCAGTATCAGTTATGTCTCAGGTACCGGAATCAGTAACACCCCCTATACGGCGAATGACTTTCTTAAACCTTCTCTTTATCTTACCTTCAAATTCGGGTGGTTTCAATAAGATCTGTGCCTGAAGATTCTTTTCCGGAATGATCCATGGATAATCGTTCGGCTTCTTACCGTACTGTGCCGTTGGGTCGTTTAACTTATTTTAATAGGAATACTTCAGAGGTTTCATTCAATTCTGTCAAATACCTTCATAAAATAACTATCTTAGAAGTTTAATTTTTTCTTCATGAAAACTTTGAGACTGTATAACAGAATATTCGGATGGTTAGTATTTCTGATATCCGCAACAGTATATTTATTGACCCTCGAACCGACAACAAGTTTATGGGATTGCGGCGAATTTATTGCCAGTGCTTATAAACTTCAGGTCGGACACCCTCCCGGAGCTCCTTTGTTCATGATTGTCGCCAGGTTTTTTTCCCTGTTTGCGGGAGGAAATGTAACAAAAGTTGCTTTGATGATAAACGCACTTTCCGGTCTGGCAAGTGCTTTCACCATTTTATTTTTGTTCTGGACCATTACGCATCTGGCTATAAAAGCAGTTAAACCCGGTGAACACATTAAACCCTGGCAATACATCGCCATATTGGGAAGCGGGCTTGCAGGATCATTGGCTTACACATTTTCGGATACATTCTGGTTTTCAGCAGTTGAAGGGGAAGTGTATGCAAGTTCATCTCTTTTCACAGCGCTTGTATTTTGGGCCATACTCAAATGGGAGAACATAGCCGATGAAAAATATGCCAACCGGTGGTTGATCTTTATAGCTTATTTAATGGGTTTGTCAATCGGGGTCCACTTGCTTAATCTGCTTGCTATTCCCGCCATTGTACTTGTCTATTATTTCAAAAAATATCCTGTGACAACCAAAGGGACAATCATTGCTTTGATTATTTCAGGCTTTATTCTCGGTGGTGTCATGTATGTGATTATCCCGGGTGTTATCTGGTTTGCATCAAGGTTTGAGCTGATGTTTGTAAATGGGTTTGGGCTTCCTTATAATACCGGGGTCTTGTTTTATGCTGCATTGCTCATCGGAGGGCTTATTTATGGCATCTTATACACGCATAAGAAGAATAAAATAATAGCCAATACGGCTATCCTGATGGTAACCGTTATTATTCTCGGATATTCTTCTTTTTCGATGATTGTTATCCGGTCTCTGGCAGACCCGCCGATGAATGAGAATAATCCTTCAACTGTTTTCTCCCTGATGTATTATCTGAACAGGGAGCAATATGGTGACAGGCCGTTACTTACGGGGCAATATTTTAATGCTCCCCTTCCGGATGTTAAAGAAGGAAAGAAAACATACACCCAGAGAAACGGGAAATATATTGTAACCAACCGGAAACAGGTAACGGTTTATGACAAAAAATTCACAACGA
>JASFVU010000293.1:0-4766 GCA_050049665.1 Bacteroidales bacterium
TGACGTTCAGAAGTTTGTTCTTATTCAATTCAACTTTATCAGAGACCATTTCAGGAACATTGTAATTCTTCAGGAATGTGGCATAGAATTCAGGATCTTTCTGAGGTAAAATAAAGGGTTTGCCCGTTTTTCCGGATGTATCGATATAGCAAAAATAAGGCCTTGAACATAGTCCGTCGTCCTTTTTACTGCTATAGACAAACCACCGGCTGTTCTTTGACCATGAATGATAGCTTTCAACACTTTCGCTGTTTAATTCCAACCTTCTGTAAGTGCCGGTTGAAAGATCCAGCATGTACAGATCACTGCTGTGATAATGAATTGTAAAATAACCGTGTTTTGAAAGACAAAAAAGCAGATACTTCCCGTCCGGTGAGATTTTCGGCCAGGAAATGCTTTTGTTTTCTTCTTTCAGGTTGAGAATCGGCTCTACATCCCCCCATTCACCGGATCCGGCGCTGTAAGATATCCGCTGCAAATCGTAGGATATGCTACTGTGTCTCTCGGTCTCCGATAATTCCGGTCCGGTACAAAAGTAGAGGTACTCTCCGTTCGGAGACCATTCAGGCATATTTTCTCTTTTCTTTGTAGACAGTTTAGGTGAAGTTGTTACTTCGTTAGCATCAATATCATACAAAATAATGTCGGAATATCCGTCATAAACCTCAATGGGCTCTTCATTTGATGTATTGAACCTTTGCCTTATCATATTTACCGAGAAGGCTATTAACCTGCCATTCGGATGCCAGGCAGGATAAACACCTGCTGACATGGTATAACCGGTTGCCGTGTTGATCTTTTTTAACATACCATCTTTCCATAATACAGTTCCTCCCCTGCTGCCCCTGATATGAAAGATCATCTCATTTGCATTGTTTTGGCAGAAAGAATGACAATTCATACAATTCCTGTCGGCCATCTCATTAACAATAATCGGTGTTTCTTTAAAATTTTCGATGTTACGGCTGTAGATCCCCATTTTGTCCCATAGAATATATCCGGGGTTTATAAGACGGTAAACAAGATAACTGTCAATTTCTTCATTGGCAATATGGTTTATTATGGAATTGAATTTATGCCACTGCCCTTTGCCACGATCAACATAAATATCAAAATACACATCCCAGCCTGCATTCTTTTCCAGCAATTCTTTCCATTTCCTGACAGGGATCATCATCGTTGAATTACTTCCGGAAATCCTGATTGTATCTCCCTGACTGCCATAAATCTTAAGATAATACTTCTGCCCTTTTTCTTTTATGGTAAAATTCAACGGAGCAATGTTTGGGGGGATTGTGACCTGAGCATAATCGGGAAAAATAACGGGCGGCCTATTAATTCCGGTAATCTGACCCATTGGTGCTTTGCCCTCCCTGACAACAGCAAACAGAATCAGCAGGATAATCAAGGCAGCGCTACCTGCAATAAAAACTATTTTCCGGGATGACTTCATTTTTTTGTTGTGAGTTTTAGCTTTTTATTTGTGGTAACAGGGCTGATATAGTGTAAATAATACCAGTAACTGCTACCATGATTTTTAAACAGATCCCTGCGTGCTGAATTCCTGTCTTTATTATAGGCAAGGAGTATCCTCGCATAATCCTCAAACCGGCTGACAGTTTGCCTACTTAACGTGTAACCCTTTAAGCCGAGGGGCTTCACATTTTTCCTGGTCAAATAGATCACAAGGGCTTCTTCATATACTTCCGGTATTTTTTCATATCCCAGAACCGGCAGATATTTCACATAATCGGCAAATTTCATCAGATCGTTGGACAACAAATAGTAAGCCATCAGGTATTCAAAAGCCATTTTGTTGGAGTTATGATCTTCGATCAGGAAAACCAGATCTGCATCGGGGCTCTTTCTGTCTGTGTAAAAATCGTTTTTCGGAAGCCACTTCCTTTTTTCCTGTATCAGTTCATCCTTTCTAAGAAGGGAAGAATCCTCAATACAGCTTTGATAATAGTTGGCCCATCCCCTGTTGACAGGGCTTTCTTCCAGGATTGCCAATATGATATTGGCGGCTCCCTTATTGCCAAGAATGATGTTTGTCAGGACAAGTTGTTTCAAAACCCTTGGAGAATTTTCATAGATCGTTTGTGCTTCATATGCCCATTGTTTTGCAGAACTAATATGTCCCAGATCGAAATAAAGATCGCTGTTATCCATTAAGACATATGGATCGACTATTTCACCCAGAAATAATGCCTCCACTCCCCAGCTTTGCGGGAATTTGAACAGATCTTCCGATAGCCGTCCCATATAGTATAATGCCCTGTTTGTATGAAAATTAATCAGGCGATCGTCAGAAGGGTTTGCTTTGGCAAGCTCGATTACCTTTTCCCAGTTTTTTTCGTAAGCTTCATATTTTATCCTGTTGATCAGTCGTTCTTCGCTATCGGCATAATAACTCCGGATAAGATAGACTGATAAAATAATGAGGATAACCTGGATCACTAAAACAATGTCAAGGCTTTTTTTATCCTTCGGCGTTTTATTGTTCAGATTGAAGATACCTGATCCTTTAATCGCTGTCATATTAAAAATACCATAAACCAATAACACAGCAGGGAAATAACCTGATAATACATACAAAAAGAACGGAGGCTTATAGTATGTTTCAGTTACAAATAAATGAAAATAGGCCTGCTCATAGGTTATATAGAAAAGAAGTCGTGCAGCCAGCCAGGGAATTAAAACTGAAACGAGCATAAAAGGCAAAAGGATCATAACCGATTTTAACTGTCTTCTGAATACAAGCTCTGAGAGCAAGCAACAGACGGTATAGAAAATCACGGAAAATCCACCTGCGAGAAAATACAGGATAATGGATGAGAATAAAAGAGTGATTGCTTTTGCATGGGGTTTAAACTCGTCGTTTTTCAAATAAAAATTGAGAAACAGCATTGCTGTCAAAAGAATTAATCCCGCTGATAGCATATAATCCGGATCGCTGAATAACACCAATAAAATAAGCGCGGGTAACAAACCCAACAAAAGATTTATCTTTTTGATTCCTAACAGAATAAGCCATCTGTATGTAACAACGGTCGTTATCAGGGCGACAACAGTCATGATCAGCGCTCCTAACCATGGGTAACAATAGAATTGTGACAGAAACGACGAGATGTATGCGATGATTCCACCAGGATTTTTTAGATAATCAAGGAGAAACTGCTCATCAAGCAGAAATATGGGCTGCTGAACAAAGTATATTAATTCCGTTCTGGTGAAGTAAACTACAAAAAAGTAAAAAGAAGCAAAAAATAATGAAGTTACCGTTATCAAATTTTGATCCGTTTCTTTTGGAATCTCAAAACCCATGAATTTCATACTCTTTGCAAAAAATATCTGATTAGGTAAACAGTTAACCAATAAAAAAATTACAAGTAAGAAAAAAAAATCAAAATTAAAAAATTGTAAGGCATGGGAATTCATAATCGTTACGGATACGTATCTGATTCAACTTGGTAACAAAGATTTCACAGGTTATTCAAAATTCATAGTCAGATAGTTTACCGGAAGGATAACCAGTTGAATTTCATTCCGGACCTCTTATGAATGAATCTGATGAGCAATATCACCCGATTTTGGTGATAATGGTTATCCGGATGCAGTGATCTATGTTAATAACAAATTATTTGTCAAACACTTAAGTTATTTCGTGGAATAAAAATTACTTCCGGTTGATATCCTCGTAATAATATGTATAAATTCTCAAAATTATCATTATGAGAACGTCCACAAAACACAAAAGTGAAAAACCGGCACCATTAAGTAAAGTCTTTATTCTCTCGATATTCCTGGTTTCCTTAAACTTTCCGTTCAACAACGGAAAATGTGACAAGCATGTTTTTTCGGAGAATGTAATGTATTCCTCCCTTACCAAAGAACTGATCCGTACAAGCTTACAGGATTGTCAGAACAAAGTTGTATGGCTGGAAGGCATTGAATTGCTGTCAGCTCCGCTAATTTGTGATTTTTATAAACTGAATAACTTTTCACCTGCATGGACGGTAGGAAGTGAATTGTCAGAATCTGCGGAGGTTATCCTGGGACTCTTAAAAGATTCCTATAAATATGGTTTTGAACCTGACAATTTTGATATTTCCTCCCTGGAACGTTATGCCAGACAACTCTCAAAAGAAAAACACGCAAAAAAATCGGCTAAAATAAGAGCCAGGTTTGAGTTCCTTATGACGAATTCGGTATTTTCCTTTATGCTGAATATCACTGAGGGTACGGAATATTCAAACATGCGGAATGTTTTTGTGAACGGAGATTCCATAATTGCCGGGTTTCCCGGTTATCTGATTAGCATATTATCTTCGGAAAATATCAGGGAGGACATTCTTATGCTCCAGCCCGATGATGAAGAATACCTCACTTTACAGCAGGAAATGGAAATGATCGTATCCAGTATAGTTACTTCGGAGAATACCGTTAAGATACCTGACCGTGACCAGGATCCTGAAGGATTTTTTAAGCTGTTTTCCTATGTTTTCAGGACATCCGGGATCTCAGACGCCGGCATCAGCCTTTCCGATTCTGAGGAATTCTCTGCTTTACTTGTAAACTATCAATATGCTTCAGGCATCAGGGAAACCGGTAAAATCGATAAAGCCACATACAGGGCAGTTGTCAGCACAATAAAATCGAGGTACTCGGATATAGCGAGTTCCCTTGAATCTATTCGTAAACAGTAGACCAGATATAATAAAAATCTGACAGCTTCTTTAGGCAAATAGATGTTGTACACTTTT
>JASFVU010000008.1:0-15062 GCA_050049665.1 Bacteroidales bacterium
TCATTATCAAGGGCCATAACCGAAAAATGCATCATGTAGTTGCAGTTATCGGTAATGACAACACCCGCATTTAAATAACTTTCAATGTACATTCCTCCGATTCCGGCGAAAAAGCCTACCTTGGATTCGTAGGGTTTTACATACAGTTCGGCACTTAACAATCCCAACTTCGTGTTTCGATTCAGGTTTTGCATAAAGCCAGCCATGACATTCAGGGTTACCCATTGATAGAATTCCAGCGAGTTATTGATCATTGCGTAATACCCCCCCGGAAATACCCGGCCTCCACGGGCAATATTTTCAATAAAATAACTGCCCGATAAAGCGACATCCCATTCAAAATTCTTTCGTTCAAGATGAAAAAGTCCTCCTTTGAACCCCACCAGCAATTGAGAATAGGTGCCGGTATCGGCCTGTGTGGTTTTTGGCTGAACATAAGCATAACCTACCTTCAGCTCAAATTTGCGATATACACCATAACGTACCTGGGTAACACTTGCAAACTTCATTCTGTCAAATGTCATAAACTGACTGTGTGTCAGACTGCTTTCCAATTGGATCTCATTTTTCTCTATCGTATATGCATTGGAATAAAATCCACCCTGATCGGATGTAACCTCAAGCTTGTATTGTTTAAATTTTTTTGGTTTGCCGATGCAGTATTTCTGAGCTGAAACAGAGGTAAAAATGGAGAAAATCAACAAGAATGTGAGAATAATTTTCATCTGAAAAATAACCTGATTGTTATATTAAACGGTAAAAATGATCGTATTATTTTTCTGCTCATTGGTTCATATTCTTATAAGACAATACCCAAAAAGCCTGTAAAAAGGCAAATACATAATTGCCTGAATAGTTTGTGTTGGTTCGATCAATAAATGTAAGCATTCCATCGGGAAAGAGGTCATAAAACGTTCATGTTTTAGTTTTAAACAGATGTTCGTGACAAAGAAATCATATAGATGAACCCTGTTCCGATACATTCAGGGGGAATTCATCCGCCGGACACGACCGGTCTGGTCATTCGTCACGAGAAGCATCCCCCGGTAACCCGGATAGGTAAAAACCAACCGTTCAAAAATCAGAATTGGCTATCACCCTATTTATTTCCTCCTGCACTTCCAAATCTCGGTACTTGGTTTTATCTTCGCATCCTAGTGTAATTTAATCAGAAGAAAAATAATGCTCAGAACTCATACATGTGGCGAACTGGATATCTCCTCTGTAAACAAGGAAGTCACTCTTTGCGGATGGGTACAACGTTCGAGAGACCTAGGCGGAATGACCTTTATTGACCTGCGGGACCGTTACGGAATAACTCAACTGGTATTCAACACGGACACCGATGAGAAATTCTGCAGCCAGGCAAGAAAACTGGGGCGTGAATTTGTGATCAGAGCGACTGGAAAAGTAACGGAACGAAGCAACAAAAACAAACAGATCCCTACGGGTGAAATTGAGATCATAGTAGAAAAAATTGATGTTTTGAATGCTTCCGAAGTTCCACCTTTTACCATTGAGAACGATACCGACGGTGGAGAAGAATTAAGAATGAAATACAGGTACCTCGACTTAAGGCGTAACATCATCAAAGAAGGTCTGATCTTACGTCATGAAATGGCCCGAGAGGTAAGGAACTACCTGAACAGTGAAGATTTTATCGAGGTGGAAACTCCAATGCTTATAAAATCAACTCCCGAAGGAGCACGCGATTTTCTCGTGCCTTCACGCTTGAGTGCAGGCTACTTTTATGCCTTGCCCCAGTCACCGCAAACATTCAAGCAGCTTCTCATGGTTGCCGGATACGATCGCTACTTTCAGATCGTCAAATGTTTTCGTGACGAAGACTTCCGTGCCGACCGCCAGCCGGAATTTACACAAATAGACTGTGAAATGGCCTTTGCTGAACAGGAAGATATTCTGAATGTGTTTGAAGGCATGGCTAAGAACCTGTTATTGAAAATAAAAAAAATAAATTACAACAAATCTTTTCCGAGGCTTTCTTATCAGGAAGCAATGGAAAGATACGGCAACGACAAACCCGATATTCGTTTTGGCATGACCATCCGTGAGCTTACCGGTATTGTCAAAGGAAAAGGATTTAATGTATTCGACTCCGTTGAATACATTGGTGGAATATGTGCAAAAGGATGTGCGGAATACAGCAGAAAACAGCTTGATGAGCTTACCGATTTTGTTAAACGGCCGCAGATAGGAGCCAAAGGACTCGTATACGCAAAATTTAATCACGGCGGAACATTGAAATCATCAGTAGATAAATTTTACAGTGAAGAAGATTTAAAACAATGGGCGGATCATATGGACGCCAAAACCGGCGACTTGTTACTTGTGCTTGCAGGTAAAAAATCAGCTACTCTGAATGCACTGGGCGAGTTACGATTAAAATTGGGAGCAACCCTCAATTTGTTTGACAAAAACGATTTTGCTCCCCTCTGGGTAATTGATTTCCCGCTTCTTGAATGGGACGAGGAAACCGGCAGGTATTATGCCATGCACCATCCGTTCACCTCTCCCAAACCTGAAGACATAGCCATGCTCGATAAGGACCCTTCCGGGGTACGTGCAAATGCCTATGACATGGTCATTAACGGAGTAGAAATAGGAGGCGGATCGATAAGGATACATGACAGGAACCTGCAGCAAAAAATGTTTCAGGTATTAGGATTTACAGATAAAGAAGCCGAAGAACAATTTGGTTTTCTGATGAATGCCTTTCGTTACGGCGCCCCTCCGCATGGAGGCATAGCTTTTGGTTTCGACAGACTTGTTGCACTGTTTGCCGGGTTCGACTCCATACGCGATGTAATTGCATTTCCAAAAAACAACTCCGGCAGGGATGTAATGATCGATTCACCCTCACCTCTTTCAGATGAAAATCTAAAAGAATTGTCCCTGAAGATTGAAAATCAAAAAAATAAAGTACCTTAAAGTCGTTAAATTAAACGATCAGGTCAGTCAATGCAGAAAATTAAGCTTGGAGCACATCCTTACATTTATCCCATGCCAACAGTAATTGTTGGCACCGTGATAAAAAATCAGCCAAACTTCACTACCGTATCTTATGTTGGAATTGTTCAGCACAAACCGCCAATGGTATCGGTAACACTGGTAAAAAAACATCATTCAAACACCGGCATTAAAGAAAGTAAATCTTTCAGCATCAATATTCCCAATACGAAAATGCTCAGGGAGACAGACTTTATCGGAATGAATTCCGGTACCTCTGTTGATAAATCTTCGTTATTCAGCATTTTCTACGGGAATTTAAAAAGCGCACCTATGATTGTGGAAACCCCGCTTAATCTTGAATGTAAACTGGTAGATGTTGTCAATCTGAATAATGACAGCGATATCTTCATAGGAAAGATCGTAGAAACCTATTCAACAAAAAAATACATCCGGAAAGGATATCCGTACATGAAAAAACTGGACCCGATCCTGTTTTCCATAAATTCCAACAGTTATTACAATGTTGGCCGAAGAATTGGCCGTGCCTGGAAATCCGGTTTAAAGATCAAAGTAAAGAGAAACAATGGCATTGACTGATATCAGTCTTCTTCCAGTACAACCTCAAGTTCATCGGCAAAAGGCATCACAACTGCAATATTACGAGGATCTGCCATGTCTTCACTCATTGCATTCAGGGTTTGAGAGCTTTGCTTCAGCATAGAGATCATCTGCTCTTTTTGTTCTGCTGAATAGTGAGGATTTTCCTCAATTTCCTTTATTGCTTCATTAAATTCCGGCTGAGCATTGACATTCTCCTCATTCAGTCTGATGGATACATATGTAACCGAAATCGTAGCTGTTTTTAAGATAAAATCCGTATAATCGGTATAACCATATTTGGTTACCACATCATTTACTTCATCGAGAATTTCCGCTACCTCGGGCAGTGTAAAATCGTGGTTATCACTGTCGTATTTTATGTTAAGCTTTTCAAAATCCTGTTTGATAGCAGGAAAGGAATGTACAAAAGTCTTTACATCATCCGGCGAAAGGAGAATTTGTTCTACTTCTTCGTCCTGTGCAAATGTCCTGCCGGAAAAGAAAAACAAAGCAATTGCGAATAGAGCATATATGCGGTTCATGGTGTTGAATGTATTGATTGAATAAATTCAAAATTACATGATTAAAGCGATCTAATCAAATTGAAATGAGACTATACGATATAAATAATAGAATTCTCCCCGGTTTATTGATTATCCGGTAATGATCCTAAACGAAATGTATCGGCAAGCAGATTGTTGTTCAACCTGAAAAAATAATTTTGAAGATACGCTTTGGTAACAGTTCCCAAATGATCATAAACAGGGCCTCCCGATTTCATATTATCCTGAAGAAATAATGAATCGCTCCTGTGTCCGCTTATCTGTATGATCTTTTCGCCATCAAAATGAATACACAATGAAGAATCGATAGCCTGATAATTCACGCCCGATTTGCTGACAGAAAATCTGTAATTTTCCTCAAAAATACTATTCCCGAAAGAGACAAATGATTTCGGATATCCCAGGTAACTGAGTATTGAAGGGAAAATATCCAGTTGCTGCGTCACCTGCGGATACGTACCTGTCAGTGAGGTATCGGAACTGCAATAGTAAATCATGGGTATTCTGTTAGTTATCAAATAAGACTCCTCTTCCAGAGACATCGAAACATGGTCCGGGCATATAACAAAAAGTGTACTGTCGAACCATTCCGAGTTCCTGGCTGTTTCAAAGAATTTATTTAAGGAATGATCCGTATAAGCAATGCTCCTCAATACTTTGTTTTCTTTGGGAAAGAAATCTTTTTTGTACCGTTCTGGGATAGGGTAAGGATCATGAGAAGATAACGAAAACAAAACTGCAAAAAAAGGTTTTTCAAAACGGTTCACCTGTTTTGCAGTAAACTGAAAAAATTCTTCGTCATAAATTCCCCATGCACCATCATAATAGTTGTCATCGTTGAATTCACTCCTGCCATAATAATGGTCTATGCCTGTCATCTGACAAAACTTATCGAATCCCATAGTGCCGTTCATCCCACCGTGAAAAAATGCAGTCTCATAGCCTTCATCACTAAAAATATCCCCGAGACCGCGAATTATATTAATCGAATAGGCCGAGCTGACAAAAGCTGTCTTAAAATAAGTCGGGAATCCTCCCACAATTGCAGGCAGGGCGTCTATGGAATTACCAGCATTGGCATAAGCATTGCTACAATACAATCCTTTTTCGGATATGGTCCTGAAAAAGGGGGCAATAGCCTTTCCTTCTTTGCTTTTAGCTTCCGTATAATTCTTGCCGAAACTCTCAAGGATGATGATAAATACATTTTTTCTTGCCATTTTACCGGACCTGTTGTATTTTTTCACAGGACTGTAAATAGCAGGTAATTTTTCAATGGGGTAAAAATCACGGATACTTTCCACCTGCTGATTGATTGTATTCAGCATCACAAATGGAGTATTGAACAATAAAGGAATGTATTTTGGTTGAACATAATTATTAGCAGAGATAATCCGGACAGGTTTTACCTCCAGACCTCTGGAATAGATAAATCCTGCACCCAATAACAAAAAACCTGCAACAGGTACGGCAATCTTATTCACCACCGGGTTGGCAAAGCTTCTGTATTCTTTCAGAATCAATTTCGGGTAAAACCTGACCAGGGTGAATACCGCAGTGATCCACAAAAACAACAGGTACCAGAAATTAACCATGTAGTGCGGAAGAAGAACCAGGGTATCTTTTGTGCTTACCAGCCATGTCAGTAAGTCCCATCCACTGCGTTTTTTGGTATAATCAAAGTATTCAATGTCAATAAAATTCAAAAGAAGCAGAATTGAATTGGTTACAACAAACAGCCACTTCAAAAAAACCTGAAACCTTTTCGACCCCGTCTTTTTAGCAGGAAACAAATGAAAGAGAATGAACAGTATATTAATATAAAATACAACAATGAAATCGAACCGGATACCAAAAAAGAATGACCTGAATGTCTGAGCACCATCCAGGGGACGGAAATAAGATAATGACAATACGAGAAATAAAACCCTTGTAACCGTAAACAGGATAAGTAACAACAAAAGTCGCTTCAGCAAGGCAATCAGATGTGAGACAAAAACGGATGTATTCATTACAGAAACAGTTAGTAGCAAAAAACAGAACTTTAATCAAGTTTTAATACAGCAAGGAAAGCCGTTTGAGGGACCTCAACATTCCCTATCTGTCTCATTCTTTTTTTCCCTTTCTTTTGTTTTTCCAGGAGTTTACGCTTTCTGGTAATGTCACCTCCGTAACATTTTGCCGTAACATCTTTTCTGACGGCTTTCACGGTTTCACGGGCAATAATTTTCGATCCGATAGCTGCCTGAACAGCAATATCAAACTGTTGCCGGGGAATAAGTTCTTTGAGTTTTTCGCATATTCTCCTGCCAAACGTATATGCATGGTCCCTGTGGATCAGAGCGGAAAGAGCATCAACCATTTCACCATTAAGCAAAATATCAAGACGCACCAGGTGAGCCGGCTTGTAACCTGTCTGATGGTAATCGAAAGAGGCATATCCTTTGGAGATACTCTTTAGTTTATCGTAAAAATCAAATACAATTTCAGACAAAGGCATATCGAATGTAATCTCTACCCTGTCGCTGGTAAGGTAAACCTGATTTTTTAATGTTCCCCGCTTATCGATACAGAGTTTCATTATCGGTCCTACGAATTCCGATTTGGAAATGATCTGTGCATTGATGTAAGGCTCTTCAACATGATCGAGAATGTTTGGCCCCGGCATTCCCGAAGGATTGTGAACATCAATAACATCCTCCTTTGAAGTATACGCTTTGAAAGAAACATTGGGAACGGTAGTGATCACATCCATATCAAATTCCCGATCCAGTCTTTCCTGCACTATCTCCATATGCAAAAGTCCCAGGAATCCGCAACGAAATCCAAAACCAAGGGCTGCCGAAGATTCCGGCTCGAAAACCAGAGAGGCATCGTTTAGTTCAAGCTTTTCCATGGAAGAACGTAATTCTTCGTAATCGTCTGCATCAACAGGATATATGCCGGCAAAAACCATGGGTTTTACGTCTTCAAAACCCTCGATGGCTTTGTCACATGGGCGGTCAACATGTGTGATAGTGTCACCGACCTTTACTTCCCGGGAGCTTTTAATGCCTGAGATGATGTAACCGACATCACCGGCACTAAGTTCTTTCCTGGATTCGGTCTTTAACCTGAGGATACCTATTTCATCGGCATTGTATTCTTTTCCGGTAGCAACAAATTTTACATCATCTCCTGTTTTTATGGTTCCGTTAACAACTTTAAAATAGGCAAAGATCCCCCTGAACGAGTTGAACACAGAATCAAAGATCAGTGCCTGAAGAGGCGCCGCCGAATCACCAACCGGTGGTGGAATCCTTCTGACTATCTCACTGAGTATCCTCTCGACGCCAAGTCCTGTTTTTCCACTTGCCTCAATGATCTCCTCAGTATTGCAGCCGATAAGATCTACGATCTGGTCCCTTACTTCATCGGGCATAGCACTCTGCATATCCATTTTGTTCATTACCGGAATGATCTCAAGATCATGATCAATAGCCAGATAAAGATTGGAAATGGTCTGAGCCTGAATTCCCTGAGTGGCGTCAACAATCAGCAGGGCTCCCTCACAGGCAGCAATAGACCTTGAAACTTCATACGAAAAATCGACATGCCCGGGTGTGTCGATAAGGTTCAGCAGGTAATGCTTGCCTTCAAGCTCGTAGTTCATCTGAATTGCGTGACTTTTTATGGTAATGCCTCTTTCACGTTCAAGATCCATGCTGTCAAGCACCTGATCCTTAAAATCTCTCTCCGACAGAGTTTTTGTCGCAAGAAGCAACCTGTCTGCCAAAGTGCTCTTTCCATGATCGATATGTGCAATAATGCAAAAGTTACGGATATGATTCATGTAATCGGATCTTAATTCAGCGGACAAAGATATTTATTTCAGGTAATATCTCTTCGGATGTCAAAAGTTAAAATAGTTCCGTCGGAACGTGCTGCTAAGAAATTTCAGAGAGGTAATTGAGTACTTTTACAAAATCATTTTCATTCCCGGGCTTTAACCTGTTCTTTCTGATAAATTGTCTTATCTGTGATTTGTATTCCGGAAAGTTTCCAATAAAATAGCGTCTCCGTAAACGTATCTCATTGTATTCATTATTTACTTTTATAAAATAATCCGTTTCATTATAAAATTCTTCTGTAAAAATTCCGCTTTGATATTTGAAAGGTAATTTTTCAATATAATACAATTTGAAAAGAGATATTTCACCTTCATGAAGCACCTCAAAAAAACAACCGTCACTTGCCTTTGCCTTTGAATTTATTCCGGCGATCTTTTTAAATTGCTTTTCGGACCCCTCAGCTCCAACCGTAAACCCTGTCATATCTTCTTTGGAAGTAATAACTATCCGTTTTAAATTCTCCTGGTATACAAGAACACGGTGCATAAAGATATCAAGCTTCAATTGTACCGAAGGTATTTCTTCACCGTTATCGAAGTAGATATTCCCTTGCATCCAATCATCGTCCAGGAAAGCAGAACCTTTCACCTGTTTGTAATCTGAATAAAAAACCTCCCCTGAAAGAGCATAATACTTCAGTTCCGGATAAAGTTCGGAAGACAATACCTTTTCCTGAGCATTCAGATTTGAGAATGCATACAAACATACCAGCAGAAATGCAAAGCTTTTTACCATTTGCATGAGTTTATTGTGCAACAAAAAACGTTTCTTTTTTACTAAGCGGATATCCGTCCCTGGTAAATCCGCTGATCTCTACAATGTATTCGTTCAGTTCATCTGAGGTACAAAACTCAACTTTGACATCCTTGCCTTTCATCAGATCAAACTCCGGATTCCAGTACAACCGGTTCCTGAAATCCGGGTATTGTCCTTTTTTATGATCCGAAGTATTATAAACGACAGAAAAATCAGGAACATATGAAAAGCCGGGTATATTAAGTGATGACTCAATGCCGTAATCATTATTTTTAAGTCTGTAATCCCCGGAAGTATAAATTGCCACAAGTCCGTTATAGAGAAAATTGCCAACTATCCTGTAACCAGATTGAATTTCAACTCGTTGAATATGATCTGAATTCAATAAATGCAAATCACAAAGGTTATGAACAAATAATCCGTCAAGCAACACAACCGGAGTTTCCGATTTGACTCCATTTTCAACATGGGTAACCATGATCCTGCAACCCGATTTGTCTCTTCTGTATCTGAGCCTGGGTAAAATTTCCCTTGATATTTCACTGAAATTAGGAAGAAAAAAATACTGGCTGGGATAAACCACCAGTGTTGGATTTCCATAGAATGCTTCCTGAGAATAAGGAATGTTTGTCAGGCTATCGAAACGACCGCTGTTGAAATTGTCAAATACACGTTGGATTAACACCCTCTGCGCTTCATTCTCAATCAGATCATTATATTCCTCACTTAAACTTTGAGTCATCATGCCAGGCATGTCATTTCCCCCGGAAAAATAAAATTTTTTATCAAGTATTACTTTATAATTGTCATTCAAACGCTCCAACCTGTGAAATAATTCAATCTCTCCCTGTATGTCCCGGTATTTTCTGATAAGAAAAGCAAAATCTCCGTTTGAATTGAGCCTGCTCGACTGTATATCCGGAATTGTATCCTTGATAAAAAGGATCGCTTCCGTACCATCGGGAAAAGGAAGGCCTGAGTCCGGTATAACTTTACCGGTTACTAATATTCCCATATCCTCCACAGGATAATCAATTTTTTCTGGAATTGAATTATCATAAATCCCTTTCCCCGAACTCATAGTTCGAACAAAAGGACTTAAAACCTGCATTCCGCTATTTATGTTTCTGACAAGGTATTTATTCTCGAAGTCGTTGAATATGCCGGCAAAATATTCGGAAGTTACCCCTGTTTCTTTTTTATAAATATCCATTATGAACCTTCCGGAACATAAATTCTCCGGCCCGTGAAAGGAAATACCAAAAGAATTTTTCTCATTTGAATTCACCCGGTCAGGGAGGGATGAAATGTCCAGATAATTGCTCCCCGAAAAAAGCAAAGCCAAAGAAGTAAGCCCGGCTCCTTTATCGTTCTCCAGAACAAGGTTAAATCCTGCCCCATTATGAAGATTGCTCAAAGGTACCCTGATCTCATCTCCAAACACACTCCGTTCAATCTCTTTCCGATAAACCACCCTATTCTTTTGAAGAACTTTAAGAAAAACCACCTCATCGTATACCCTGCAGGTATTTACCCGTACTGTAAGAAACTCCGTGCTTACCTGTTTTACTTTCAGAGAATATCCTGAAGTCAGAACAACTGGCAAATTGATTTGGAATGTTTCGCCCGACTGATCTTTACAAACAATGCTATATGTCGAACCACTTTCCGGTAACAAACTAAAAGTTGCCATCCCGGTCTGATCAAATAAAACTTCGGTTGATATACTATCTTCTTCCGGTATTTTTACCAACCTTCCGGCAATCTCACGCCCGAATAAACCGGGAATATAAATCTGAACACTACAGGGGATGTTGTGTACCAACCTCCCCCCCTGAATATACACTTCCGGCTCGGCATAATATTTATACTTTATCACCCCTGTGTTATTCCTTTCATCATAATTATTGTAAATAAATACCGGGGTAGAGGAAAAATTGTTTTCTTCAAAGTTTTTCATCCAATTGGTATAAGCTTTCAGAAAGTAAAGTCCCGTAGCCAGTGTATCCGGCAATTGCATAACTGACAATGATCTGCCATCCTTGATTTTCAGGATCTGACCCATTACATGTTGTTTTTTATGATCAATCAGTTCCACATACAATACTTTGCTGAATACTTTACCATCCGGAGATGCATTCGAAAAACAATTTGCAGTATACCAAATCCTTTCTCCGGCAACATATATATCAGGCCCTGCATTGAGATAAACTCTTTCCAGATAAATCCCGGAATTCATTTCTGCTTTCACCCCGGTTATCATAAAAAACATTATGCCCGAAATACCCCAGCCGATTATTCGTTTGTTAATCCAGATCAAATTCATCCATTCTTCATTTCACAGTGTTAATATTACATGGGCTTTCGGATCCAGTCATCTGGCATTCCCCAGTGGCACGTATCCAGATAAAGTGTAGGAAATCCTTCCAGATCCCAGTTATATATAATATTTTTATAATCAATATAAAAATAAGCATATTTATCAGTCACATGAGAGGCATTGAAAATACCGATCACGGGTTTAGTGGAATCATTGACGCATCTTATGTTTCCTTTCAATTGAGCGGCAACAGGATCAAACAAATGTCCTTCCGCTTCCAGTTGTAGTTCAGCATCATACCAAAATGCATACGCATTGTCGGAGATCGATAATTGCTGAAGTTTAAAAAGCAGCCCTTCGAAATATTCGTCGTAAAAATAATAGGTGGTATCAGGAAAAGGCTGAACATAACTTATCATGTCTTCACTGGCAATAAACAGCATCTGATTATTTCTGATCCGGTAATTAGCAAAATCATCTGCATTTCCTGTACGTATTAAGTTCAGGTATTTCCCGCTTAATCGCCGGTGACGATAAATATAAGAATAATTGACAGGCCCCGGAGGCAGAGTAGCAAGTATATTCACGTGCTGTTCATAACCAATCCAGCGGTACAGGTAATAATTCTTGACAGGAAGGATCCCACTGGTTTCACTAAAAACCGATATCCCCTCCTGGACAACTTCAAGGACATCTCCATAGGAATTTTCCACTAAAATAAGATCCTTGTCGGACTGGCATACCAGTTTTGTTATCTCGGGACTCTCTACAACAGTTTGCGGGGTTGATTCAAAAATATCTCCCTCAGCCGTTGTAACTCTCAATACATATGTATTTCCTATCCCGGCCTGATAAGAATTATTCGTATCGCATCTGTAAACACCACTTCCAACATAATAAAACGGGATAATGTCTCCGTTTTCGTCTTCTATTTCGACATAGGCATCTTCAACAAATGGGAAATATGGCCTTTCATTGAACGAACGCGTATAGGAAATTTTAACCGAATGTTTTACAGGCTCTGATGTCAGCAGTCCCTCAATAACCAGCACGGGCTCAACATCATCAACCCCGGGAAAGTACACTTCCTGACAACCCGAAATGAGAAAAGTCACTAATATGCCTCTTAAAAAAAATTTCATCATCACCATTAAAATCTGATGTTGTATGTTAATGAGGGTATTGGAACGCCTATGATCGATAATTCATAGAGCGCATATGTCTTGTAATCGTTCATATTAGACGGAAGATTTTTCTGATAATAGGTTGAGTATACATTCTTACGTCCATACACATTATATACCGATAATATCCAACTGCTGTAAAACTTTTTCTTTTTCTTTAAACTCGTATCCCATGTGATGGAAATATCAAGCCGGTGGTAATCTTTGAGCCGGTACTTATTACGATCTGAATAATACACAAGATTATTGGAGTAGATCGGTACATAAACTTCCGGATAACTGGTCGGCCTTCCGGTACTATATGTGAATGTAGCCCCCAGTGTAAAACGACGGCTTATTTTATAGCTTGCAACTGCCGATACGTCGTGTGGTTTATCATACGAAGACGGATATTGCTCTCCTCTGTTAATCAGTTGGTCAGCCGGTGCCCCCGAAGTTTTTATGAAAGACCTTGACAAAGCATAACTCACCCACCCTGTTAACCTTCCGGAATTTTTTCTCACCAGAAATTCAACTCCATAAGCCTGCATATCGGCTGATAAAAGATCCTGCTCAATAGACTGATTCATTACCAGAACCGCTCCGTCTTTAAATTCCAATAAATTTGAAACTTTCTTATAATAAAGTTCAACGGAAGTTTCATAAACACCTCGTTTGAAATTTTTAAAATACCCGGCCATTACCTGGTCCCCGACGGCCGGTTTAATATACAGGTCACTGGTTGTCCAGGTGTCGGTGGGCATTATGACCGTACTGTTCGAAAGGATATGAAAGTATTGGTAGTTCCTGTTATAACCCAGTTTTACCGAACTCGAAGTAGTCAGACTATATCGGAACGATAACCTGGGCTCCAGCCCTGAATAGTTCTTAATAATTTCTCCTTTGTCATAATCTCTGAACCCCGAAAAGCTGGTATTGTCAACATACTCTCCTCCTTCATATAAATTCACGGTTGACGGGCCAAGTAACACAAAATAAGAATACCTGAGCCCTGCGGATATGGAGAATCTTTCCGAAAGATCATACACATCCTGTATATACCCTGCTAACTCCAAAGCATGCTTCTCCTGAAGCTCCTCTGTCTCATTGACTGATTCTTCATCGAATATTTCCTGTTTCCCTGGAAAGAGGATAAAGTTGTTGGCCTCTAGCCCCGCTTCAAGAGAATGTTTTGAACCAATAGCCGACAAGACCCTGAATTTTGTTCCCATCTGTTGTATACCGGTAGCAATCCTGTAAGAATTTGCCGGATTACTCTGTTGGGTTGTAAGCGTCGTATAATCTGTGATAAATACATTTACAGAGAAAGTCAGTTTTTCTCCTGCAATATGGCTCCATTTGACCGATCCTAACTTGTTTGAATATTCAAAAATATCTTTGTTGGCCAGGTTGAACTTATCATAACTATAATATCCGAATAAGCTCAACCTGTTTCTGGGATTAACGGTATAATTCATCTTGAGATTAAGATCATGAAAATTTGCACTGCTTTCCCGGATGTCAACATCGGGAACGCGGTTTAAAATCCAATCAGAGTAAGTAAACCGGCCTCCAACAATAAAAGAAGCTTTTTCCTTCACAATAGGTCCCTGTAAGGAGATCTTACTGCTAAACAACCCGAGTGCTCCGTCCCCTTCCAATTCCTTTAAATTACCTTCCTTCAGACTGATATCCATTACTGATGATATTCTGCCTCCATATTTTGCTGGTGCTCCTCCCTTAAATAACTCTACTCCCTGAAGCATTCTTGTATCTATGACCGAAAACAAACCAAACAGATGATTCGAGTTGTAAATCGGAACACCATCGATCATTATCAAATTCTGGTCAGAACTCCCACCTCTAACGTTGAATCCGGATGCCAGATCTCCTGAAGATTGTACACCCGGTAACAAAGTCATTGATTTCATAATATCCGGTTCACCCATCAAGACCGGGATATTATCCAGCGTTTTTGCATCTAACCTGATAATGCTCATCTCTGTCCCGGAAACATTAGCATCACTGTTACTTGTTATGACCACCTGATCAATAGCCACTGTACTCTCAAAAAGCTCAATATCAAGATCGCCGGGTGATATGATATTGAGCTGAATATTTTTTTCTTCAAATCCTACATACGAAAACTGTAAAACCTGCTTCCCCACCGGCAGTTCCATGGAATAGAAACCATTCAGGTTAGTGACTACACCCACATCCTGTTTCGGGTCATAAATGACGGCTCCCGGAAGTGGCTCTCCTGTCTTGCCGTTGCGAATGTAACCGCTTAATTTCGCCCACTTGTATTTACCCGCCAATACCGGGTCTCCAATCTCAACAACAGAATAATAATCTCCATCTCCACTAGCGGTATTCCCGTTAATCTGATCCCGCCATTGAAGCTGCTTCCTGTCAATAATGACCAGGTTTGTTTTTTTATACACGAGACAGGCCAATCCTTTCTGAGCCAATGCTCTGTCAAGATAATCGAGCAGGAATCTGCCATTATCCGACTCATACAAATAAATACCATCTAATAGATCATCAGCGTAAAATATACGTATCGAGTCTGTTTTAACATAAGTATCAATATATTCCTCAAGGGCTATACGATCCTCAATACCACTTATCGAAACAGACCCTAAATCCTGAGCCTGCAAATGAAACAGGAACAGGAACTGAATTATAATCGCTAAAATGAGAATTACGGTCTCTCGAAAAGACATTATTGAAAAATAATTAAAAGCTGCAATATACGAAAATAATCGCCAAATGGACATTCATTTTACAATGAAAAATC